>PWZW01000159.1 GCA_003567255.1 Puniceicoccaceae bacterium
GCAACCACCGTGAGCCCTTCCTGATCAACCAACTCCGCCAGAGCGATCACCTTGCGCGCACCCACTGGATCGACCGCGACCGGCTTTTCCACGAAGCAATGTTTGCCCGCGTTGACAGCCATTTCCATGTGCAGCGGACGGAAGTTGGGGGGGGTGCAATGCAGCACAAACTCGGCATCCGACTCGATGACTTTTTTGTAGCCCTCGTAGCCCGTGTGCGCTTTGGATGGGTCAATATCGAAAGCGTTGCACGCGCGGTTGGTACGGTCTTCAAAAACATCGGCCACTGCCGTAATCTCAGGCTCGATTCCGAGGATTTTGCACGCCTCAATAAAGTTGCCAAGCGCACCCCGGCCACGTCCGCCACAGCCGATCAAGCCAACCTTGGCCCGGGTCGTGCGGAGACCATTTACAGTTTGCGCTCCAAGGATATTGAATGCACCGAGAGAGGATAAAGCTGCGGTCGAGACCGCAGCGGTTTTAACGAATTGACGTCGGGTATAGGGTTTCATGATATTGGTGGGGTTTGGTTAAGTTAAAAAGCTGGGAGAATTAATTACCAGAACTTTCGTAAAAACAAAAGCCCGAAGGTCGGCAGTTATTCCGGCCTTTCGCAACATTCTGGGCAGCTCCCTCCAAATTGCTCATCCGCTACCGCTTGACCCGGGCAAGCCCAATTCTGCTCCACAGCGAAGCGTCGCTGAGTTCCATTGCGCAGGACATCGGGTTCTTCGATCACAGCCATGTCGCTCGCGAGTGCAAAAAGCAGTTTGGTCAGTCGCCCGGCCGCTATCGGCAGGCGTAGCTGAGCTCTCAAATCGCGGGCATGCAGCGATAGTGACCCAAGATCTTAGAGCCTAGTGGTCGCAGCAGGCTGCCACCATTGGCTCTGCCCCGACGGCCCACTGAATCCCCTGACGCAACAGACGCTGGAATTCTTCTCCATGGAAGGTCTCCGTTACGTGACCGATCGACGTGCCAAAAACCCGCCCCTCACCAAACTGATGGGTCCACACAGTGGTGTGCTCTACCCCATCGCCGGATATTCCAGTCGCGAGGGACTGCACCCCGTCCTGCGTACCGTGCACCCGA
This sequence comes from Puniceicoccaceae bacterium, assembly GCA_003567255.1. GTDB lineage: Bacteria > Verrucomicrobiota > Verrucomicrobiia > Opitutales > Coraliomargaritaceae > T3Sed10-183. The sequence goes on from PWZW01000159.1 coordinate 1,093, forward strand.
TACAGCTCACCGTTTTCATGTGACCACTGCGCAGGCAGGGAGGCCATGATCGGATGCTCAGGCATCTGGACAGTCGTAGTTACCGGGGCATGACGCTCGTGGTTGCGACTGGTGATCCCACAGAACTCGTTCCACAAGCCCGTGCGCTCCTCGTCGGGCCAAAAGTTATGAAGGGTGCCATGGATCAGCACCGCCGGTACGCCGGCACGGTGTGGCTCAACGATACGGCGTATCCAGTCATCATCAGCAAAGCGGGGGGCATTGCACTTATTATAAACCACGAGGTCGTAACCTTCAGCCCAGTTTTCGTCCTCAAAGGCAGGGTGTAAGTTGAAGGCCTCATCCTGCCCCCCATGCCCATCGACGAGCGAGACGGTGATTTCAACCTCCCCGAGCGCGGCTTGGATGATCTCTTTGACAACCGGTATCTGCCCCTCGTAATCATGCCAGCCTCCTCCGGTAACGTAGAGCACTTGCCGCGGTTCGTGTCCGCCTTCTGCCTTTGCGTGTTCCGCTTGCGTCGAGCTAAGCGCGATACCCAAGCCGAGGGTCACCGCAGGTAAACATTTTTTTAATATGGAGTTCATGGTATGTTTTTTGGGGTTAATAAAAAGCGATCTTAGTGTCTGCGAACATAGGGAATTTTACTCAAGGAAAAACAAAATATACTGGGTATTGGGTTAGCGCCCAATTTACCTAAATGGAGTTTAGGTAAAGCAGAAAAACCACATCATTCGCTAATTTCGGTACCCTAAAAGGTGGCTGGCGTTCCAAACTGATGATGGAATTGTAAATATAAGGGGCTATGCAAATCCTCTTCCAAAGGACCGCCCATCAATGCCCCCGTCCGTGGGCTTCCCATGCGTCAATCCAACCACCTCCCCAACTGCCTCCTCCCCATGGATTCCGTGCGCAGGCATCTGACTGGCAGCAAGCCATGGGGACCCATCGCAATCGAGCCTAGGCTACGCCAGCCACAAGCAGGGTGGCTTCAGCCCTAAGGCTGCTCGGGGACTTTCCCTTTCATGCGGGGGTCCTTTTGCCACCAATCGCGCGTTTCGCTCAGGACGCAGTTGTCGTGTGCAATAAGCGTGGCTTTCATCCGCTCAAGACGCTCCGGGTAGAAGGCGCTGAGGTCGGTCGTCTCGCGCGGGTCCTGCACGATGTTGTAAAGTTCGAAGACCGTTCGGTCCGTATCGGCGAGTAGCTTCCAATCTCCCTCGCGGATCGCAACTTCGTAGAGATAGTCACCCCGCCACTGATAAGCATTGCGCCAAAAGAGCGGCTGCGCGCGCTCAAAATGCTCACTTTTAAGAATAGGAAGGATGGACTGGCTGTCGAGAGTGAGGCCGTCCGGGATGGACACACCGGCGGCGGCAAGCAGGGTCGGAAAAATGTCGTTGCCGATGATGGGTTCAGCAGAGAGCCCACCCGGCTGCACCCCGGCGGCTTCCAGCCCTCGCGGCCAGGAGATGATGCCCGGCAC
>PWZW01000324.1 GCA_003567255.1 Puniceicoccaceae bacterium
AATATCACACGGGCGGATACATACGGTGGCTGGCTCTACGGTGAGGCAGGCCTGAATCGCCTCGCGGACTTCCGTTTCAGTCATTTCAGGTTTCAGAATAGCGGCGTCAAGATAGCGGTTCAGACTTTGCATGCGACCAAGCTAGGTAAATCTTGGCGTGGTGCAATCTTCAAGACGGCGGTTTTCCTCTACTCAAATGAACTTGCAGATCTGCGGCGTCGGAAGATCGTCTCAGTGTTGGCTTTACCTCATCGGGAGAAAGGGGTTTGTTGTTAAGTGATGGATGCATCTGTTTCCCCAATTTTAAAAACGGGCCGGGAGGTCATGGAGCATGAGGTCCGTGCCGTTGCCGCTGCCGCCGAGCGCTTGGGTTCCGAATTTGTTAAGGCAGTCGAGCTGATTCGCGACAATCAATCCAAGCTGGTGCTCTGTGGCATGGGGAAGTCCGGCCACATTGCGCGAAAGTTGGCGGCAACGTTCTCCAGCTGCGGTGTGCCGGCGGTTTTTTTGCACGCCGGTGAGGCGACGCACGGCGACTTGGGCGTGTATCAAGCGGGGGATCCAACGATTGTTTTTTCCAAGAGTGGAAGCACTGCGGAAGTGGTCCGCTTAATGCCTGTGCTCCGCCGTTTTAACTCTCCGGTGATCGCGATCGTCGGCCAGCTCAATTCAGAGATCGCCGATGCCGCCGATGTGGTGCTGGATGCCAGGGTGGAGCGTGAGGCCGATCCGCTGGGTTTGATGCCAACTGCCAGCTCGACGGTGATGCTCGCGCTGGGAGATGCGCTCGCCTCTGCCGTGGCACAAGGCCGGGGATTCACCCGGGAGGAATTTGCCATCTTTCATCCCGGTGGGCAACTCGGGCGCAATTTGTTGATCTCCGTCGGGGAAGTCATGCAGCCGCTAAACCGCGTGGCCGTGGTAGAGCCAAAGACCGAAATGCGCGAGGTGGTCATTGCGATGACTCACTCCCCTTACGGTGCGGCTTGCGTCGTGGAGGCGGACGGGCGTCTCCGCGGAATCCTGACTGATGGGGATATTCGCCGCCTGCTGGTCTCCCGTCCGGAAGTCCTAACCCTCTCTGCCGGTGAGTGCATGACGGCGCATCCGATTTCGATCAGTCCCAAGTCTTTGATCGGCGAGGCTATTCGAACCATGGAGGAGCGACCTTCGCAAATTTCCGTACTTCCCGTGGTTGATGGAGCGGAACAAAGGCTGGTCGGCCTGTTGCGGATTCACGACGCCTACCAACCACAGAATCCGTAGGGGTAAGGCGTTTATATGGAAGACGATCAGCGGCAAGAGGGCGGACCAAGGGAGTCGGGGAGGCGGCGTTCGCGCTCCCGCACGCACTCAGTGGCACCGCGCGAATGGGCTGTCTTGGGCTTTGCATCGCTGCCGGCGGTGTTCATCAGCTGGGGCTTGGGCGGTGTCACGCTGGGCTCACTCCACCTCATCTTTGGGCTTTGCCTGCTTCCCTTGATCGCGGCCCTTCTCCCCCTGCCCGCACGTTTGAACGGGACGGGAAGGGATCACGGCAATGGGTTGAACTGGCGGCGGCTCCTGGCCTTTCCCGGGTTTTGGTTGGGGGTGTGCTTGCTCGGCTACATTGGTATCCAAAATCTAAATATATCTGTCGTTCAGGTGAGAGAGGGAAGTACCTGGTGGGTTGAAATGCAAGACCCCTGGATTGCCTGGCTGCCCACGGGAATCGCAGCGGAATATGAACCCATGAATGGGTGGCGCGTATTCGTGAAATTTGCCGCGGGGTTCTGTTTACTCTGTGCGGTGTGGGTGGGTTTGCGGCGCAGGCAATCGTTAGTGCTGCTCCTCTGGGCGTTCTTGCTCAGCGGAACGGCAATGGCGCTGGCCGCAATGTTTATGAAATTTACGGATGCCGAGGGGGTCCTTTGGCGTTTTCCCTCGGCCAATGTGAACTTTTGGGGGAGTTTTTTTTACCGAAATCAAGGGACCGCTTATCTCAACCTGGTGTTGGTCGCGGCGTGCTTCCTCTGCTTCTATCACTCCCGACGAACTGAACAGGAAATGCGGGGATCGGGGCCGCATTTATTGGCCTTTTGTTTTGGCGGGGTGATCTTTTCCTCGGTTGCCATGGCGGTGTCCCGCGGCGGCTTTCTCTTTGCCTGTGTGATTGCGCTGGGTTTCTTTTTTCTGTTCGTTTTGCGCTTCATGTCCAACCGTGCGGCGCGGGAAAACCTGCTGACCAGTGCGGTGGTTTTGGTCCTCTTAGGTTCGGGAGTTTGGACGAGTACCCGCTATATTGACTGGGATGCTTTGCGAGAACGGTTTGAGCAAGTGGACGTCGATCAGGTCGATCAGGATGCGCGCTACCTAAGCACCCTCGCGACCTTGGACATGGCCGAGGATCGGGTTTGGTTTGGTTGGGGCGCAGGCAGCTTTCGCTATGTTTTTCCGATTTACCAGCAGGCGTACCCGGAGTTGTTCTATGCCCGCTACCACCGCCAACGCGGCTGGGAGGGGAGGAAGTTTTATCGTTACGCACACAATGATTTGGCACAAAGTCTCGCCGAGTATGGCAGGGTGGG
>PWZW01000189.1 GCA_003567255.1 Puniceicoccaceae bacterium
CTAATCCAGGCGAACTGGCTGAGCGCATCTGGGGAGCCTACGAGCGGTTTGGTGCCTTTGACTATGCCGACGGCGTACCTAATTCACCTCAGCCGGAAAATCTTCCGCCCGAGGTCGTGCCTCAGCCGGATTCCAGCGAAGATTTTAAGCGCGCGGTCAGCGAAGCACTGGAGGAAATCAAAGCGGGTGCTTACGAAAAAATCGTTCTGGCCCGGACTGTCGATCTGGCGCGCGCGCAAGCGTTGCAACCCCTTGATACTTTGAATGGTTTACGGGAAAAATTTCCCGGCTGCTATGCTTTTTCGTTTGGCGGAGAGGGTGGGTGCAGCTTCATTGGCGCCAGTCCGGAACGCCTCGTTCGGCTGGAAGAGGGCTTTGTTGAGACGGAGGCCATCGCCGGATCTACACCGCGCGGCGCCAATGCCGTGGCGGATGCCGCGCTGGGCAAGGCTTTATTAAGCAGTAAAAAAGACCTCAGCGAGCACGCCTTCGTTCGGGATTCGATCTGCCGGCACCTCGCTTCAATAGGGATCGCCGCACGGACCCGGGAAACTCCCAATTTGCTCCGCCTCGCCAACGTCCAGCACTTGCTCACACCTATCACTGGCAAGACTCCGCCGGGAACGCACCTCTTGGATATTGCGGAGGTGCTGCACCCCACACCAGCTGTGGGGGGCACACCGCGTTTGGTGGCCTTGCCGCGGATTCGCGATCTGGAGGGTTTTGACCGCGGGCTGTATGCGGGATTGGTGGGCGCGTTTAACCACCGCGGAGAGGGGCAACTCATTGTCGGGATCCGTTCCGCTGAGATCAACGCTTGCCAAGCCCGCTTGTTCGCCGGGGCGGGCATTGTCGCCGGTTCCACTCCCGACGGTGAATTGTGCGAGACCGAGATGAAGCTCAACGCCCTGCTCAGCGCGCTGACCGAGACGTGATGCCGGGTGATCGCGAAAGTCCCTTCCACACGCTTGCAAAATAAGTCAAACAAAGTGATTTTCCCGACGTGTCCTCTGCCGCCACCAGTCCCGTCTTTGATCCGCTTGCTTGTTCCACTGCGAACGCTCTGTGGGGCGCCTTTACGATTGAGGGGCTTTGCCGTGTGGGTGTGCACACTTTTGTTATTTCGCCCGGTTCACGCTCAACACCCCTTGCCTTTGCCGCCGCGCGCCATGCTAAGGTCGAGGCGATCCCGGTGCTCGATGAGCGGAGTGCTGCTTTTTTTGCGCTCGGTGTAGCGAGGCGGCAAAGGCGACCCGTTGGCTTGATCTGCACCTCTGGAAGCGCCCTTGCCAACTACTTTCCCGCCGTTGTCGAAGCGTCGGAGAGTGGCGTGCCCTTGCTCCTCCTGACGGCAGACCGCCCACCGGAGTTGCGGGCCTGTGGGGCGGGACAAACGATTGATCAGTCCGAATTCTTTGGCCGATACGCCCGGAGTTTTATCGAAGTGCCCCTTCCGGAGGCTTCCGGCCCGGCCTTTGCCCAACTCGGTAAAACGCTCGCGCGGTCGGTCAGGACTTCGCAAGGCATGGACCCCGGTCCGGTCCACCTGAACTTTCCCTTCCGCGATCCAATGACGCCCGAAGTGGATGCCCCCGCCGTGGCCGACCCTTCCGCAGTCGCATCCCATCTGCCTACGGCAATTGCTTTGCAGTCTGAGGAAGTCCCGATGCCGGAGGAGGCAGCCACCTTTGCGTCCATGCAAGCCCACACCCGAGGCCTCATCATGGTGGGCGCAAGGAACCCGGCCGAAGAAGCTGATGTTTTTGTGGAGGCGGTTTTGCAGATCTCCCGAACGCTTGCTTGGCCCATTCTTGCGGACGCTCCCAACGCCCTGCGTTTTCACCCGGAGGCGGAGGGTCGGGTGATTGGCCACTACGATGCACTTCTCCGGAACCGCACTTTGGCGAAGCGCCTCCGGCCCACGGCGATCCTGCAAATCGGCCAGCTGCCAACGAGTAAGGTGCTGCGCCAGTGGCTGGAAGGCCTATCGGCAAAACTTTGGATCCATGAGCGCCGCCCCCGAAACGTCGATCCCCTCCACCGCGAGGCCACCATTCTGCGGAGTGCTTTACCTCAGCTTGCGGCACCTTACGGCGAGGCGCCCAACGCCGATTCCTCCAGTTGGCTTACAGACTGGCAGTGCGCGGAAACCGCGGCGTCTGCCACCGTGGATGAGGTTTTGGCCGCGAAGGCCGAGCTCTCGGAACCCGCCTTGGCCAGATTTTTGGCCCGCCATTGCAAGCAAACGGTGGATTGGATTTTTGCAAGTAGCATGCCGGTGCGGGATGCCGAGTATTTTTGGCCCCCCGGGGCAAGTCGGGGGAACTGTTTTTCAAGCCGGGGGGCCAACGGTATTGATGGCACGCTCTCTACCGCGCTCGGTACGGCCCATCGCAGCGAGCACCCTGCGGTCCTGGTGTCGGGTGATTTAGCCTTTCTCCACGATAGTAATGGCTTGTTGCTCGCTCAGCAACTGACCGGAAGTCTAACGATCTTTTTGATCAATAACGAAGGCGGCGGGATTTTCGAGCACTTGCCCATTGCGCGGTTTGATCCACCCTTTGAATCCTTTTTTGCTACGCCGCAAAAAGTTGATTTCAAGCAGCTTGTGAGCGCTCACGGCATTCCTTACTCAGGTATTTCTGATCAGGACACCTTAATCGAAGCGGTCAAAAGCATCGGAAGGCCGGGCGTGAGGGTATTCGAATTTTTCACCGACCGAAAACGGGATCGCCAGTTTCGGGCTGAACTTTTGGAGGCCGCCGCCGCGGCGGCGGCCAAGGCACTTAAACCTTAAATTGAAAAACGCTATGGACTGGAAGACACAGGGAAACTTTGAAGAGATTATTTACGAAAAAGCGGGGCCCTTGGCGCGGGTGACGATCAACCGCCCCCATCGTCGCAACGCTTTCACGCCGGACACGGTGCAGGAGATGATTGCCGCCTTTACGGACGCGCGGGAAGATCCCACGGTGGCAGCGGTACTGCTGCGCGGCGCTAACCCGCAAACCGACGGCAAATTTGCCTTCTGCGCTGGCGGTGATCAAAAAATCAGAGGCGAGAAAAAAGGCGGTTACCTGGGAAAGGATGGGGTGCCGCGCCTGAACGTGCTCGACCTCCAAAAACTCATTCGCTCAATGCCAAAGGTGGTGATTGCCCTCGTCGCAGGCTACGCGATTGGCGGTGGGCATGTCCTACATGTGGTCTGTGACCTCACGATAGCGGCCGATAATGCGGTTTTTGGACAGACCGGCCCTTTGGTTGGCAGTTTTGACGGGGGCTTTGGTGCGAGCTATCTCGCCCGCATCGTTGGCCAAAAGAAGGCGCGGGAGATTTGGTACCTCTGCCGCCAATACAGCGCGGCAGAGGCTGAAAAAATGGGCCTCGTCAATAAGGTCGTGCCCTATGAGGACCTCGATGCCGAAGGGGAGGCCTGGGGCCTGTCAGTGGCGGAGAAGAGCCCGCTTGCCATCCGTTGCCTCAAGTCCGCCTTCAACGCCGACGTGGACGGCCAACAGGGCCTCCAGGAGCTTGCTGGTAACGCCACCATGCTTTACTACCTCACCGAAGAGGGCGAAGAGGGCCGCAAGGCGTGGAACGAAAAAAGACGCCCCGACTTCAAGCAGTTTCCCTGGCTTCCCTAAGGTAAAACTACAAGTCCCTACGAAGCGTCAGCGTTTGGACGGTTTTTCGTCGTCATCGTCATCGTCCAAATCCTCATCCGTGGATGGAGGGGTATCGTCGGAGTCGAAGTCATCTTCCTCCTCGTCCTCATCCCACTTCATGGTTTCGTCCTTTTCGATCTTTTCATCCGCGTCATCGATTTCCGGAATGTCGTCGGTGATGTCTTCCTCGGAGTCTTTCGCATCGTCGTCGTCACTATCCAACTCAAACCCTTGAGGCACATACTCGAGAATGGCCGTTAGTTCATTGAAAAAGTGAGAGGGTTTACCTTCGATAAAATCGACGTTCTGCGCTTCACGGATTTCCTCCTCAAGTTCCTCAATGGTCAATTTTTGAGAAAAATCGATAAGGTCGTTAAGCATCTTTACCCGCAGCTTGGTGAGGTGGTCGAGGAGATCGGCGTACGGGCCCTTTTCCTCATCAATGATATCGGGCAGGGCAAAGAGCTGCTCCTCGTTTTCCAAGATAGAGTCATCGATACGTTTGAGCAGAAGGCTTTTGTCCTTCTCAACCTTGTCGATGGCGAAAGGAAAAAAGGCGTCCTCCACAAAATCCGTCTGGAGCCCATAATCCTGGAGCGAATCCATGAGTTCAAGGAGGTGCTGAAACTGACGTGGATCTATAATCCCCAAGCCATCGGTGTCCCAATGCACAGAATCGCTAATATCTTCAACCCACCAGTTCATGTCGTCGCCGATGCGGGTTTTACACCAAGTAAGCTTAGGGGATGTTTTCGCCATATATGTTTCTATCCAAGGTTTGTTTGTCAGGTTTTTTCAAAATTTTAGAAAAAGGGCCTCCTCTGCGATAAATGAGAGGAAGTGCGTTTGTAAAGTGCTTTGTCGTACTTTTTCTCTCTTCTTGCTTTTAACATCGCCTCAAGGCATCTTACCGAACTCATTTGTAGCGTCACGACAAGCGCTGAATATGCTATGGGACTACTTTACGAAAAAATACTTCGCCCAGCCTTTTTCCGGATGGAACCTGAAACGGCCCACGATCGTGGCAAGACTGCCTTAATGGCGCTTTCCGCAGTGCCTCCGCTGTGCTCGCTGATGGCTCGGTACAACCGGGAGAGTGCGCGCCCTTTTGAGTTGTTCGGCCTTGAGTTTCCCAATCGGGTGGGGTTGGCCGCAGGAATGGATAAAGACGGAGAGTTTCCCAGAGCAGCGGCCGCTCTGGGTTTTGGGCATGTCGAGGTGGGCACCGTCACCGCAACGGCGCAACCCGGGAACCCGCGCCCGCGTCTGTTTCGTTTCCCGGAAGAGGGCGCACTGATCAACCGGATGGGCTTCAATAATAAAGGGGTCGATGCCATGGCGACGCGGCTCGCCAAACATTTTCCGCGGGGGAAGCGCCTTATCCCGGTCGGGGTAAATATTGGGAAGTCCAAGGCTACCGCCTTGGATAAGGCGGTGCAGGATTACATTACCTGCTTCCGGCGCCTTGCCGGACAGGCAGACTACTTCACCATCAATGTGAGCAGTCCAAACACCCAGGGGCTCCGCGAACTCCAAACTAAGGCGTATTTGGCGGAGTTGCTGTCCAGTTTGCGCTCTGAAAACGTAAAGCTGGCCAAAAAACTCGGTCATCGGGAGCATCCGATGCTTCTTAAAATCGCGCCCGATCTGACTTTTGCGGAAATTGATCTGGTCCTTGAATTACTTTTGGAAAACAAGTTTTCCGGCATCGTTGCCACCAATACCACCACTGAGCGGCCCGAGGGCTTCCCGCGTGATGAAAAAGGTGGCTTGAGCGGACTTCCCCTGCATCGGCGGTCCCGGGGTATTATTAACTATATTCACAAAGCCACCGAGGGGAAGCTTCCGATCATCGGGGTAGGGGGCATTGATTCTCCGGAGTCCGCTGGGGCAAGCATCGATGCGGGGGCATCGCTGGTGCAAATTTACACCAGCTGGGTGTACCGTGGTCCTTTTCATGCGGCCAAACTCGCGAGGAGCCTAAAGGCACGCGAAGAGGTGTGGATTTAGCTAAACCCAATGGTGCGGAGGACAAGCCCTTGCAGGAAAGCTTGCTTAATTGCAGGGCCCCATTCCTTTTTAAGGGCCAAGAGCGGTCGCTTTCCTTGGCTTTTGAAGTGCAAATTGCCTTTGCAACTTTTCCGCGCTTCGCATGTTCTAAAACGCAAGGTTGATGCTAAGTTTCCAGAATAGGATAGATTTATGCCTTCGTGCAGTTCGGTTTTGCACGGTGCTTTTTTTGGTTGTTAACGCGCCTCTTTTAATCGCTGACGAGGCGCCTCCCTTGTTGGAGGGTGGAGAAGCTGTCTCGGTGTCGGCCGGAAGCGTTGTTTGGGAATGGCGTCGAATGGCTGCTGACGCGGCGCTCGGTGCCGGATTCTCAAGTCAAGCTGAGCGGCTCTACCTCCAGATTCTTGAAGCTGAGGATGTCTCGAAAGAACGAAAGGCCGCGATTCACGTGAATCTCGCGATTAGCCTTATTCAGCAAGGAAGGTATCGTGCTGCACAAGAGCGCTTGGCCTCTGAGGATGCGGCTGTCCACGACCGCGGGCGCCACTTGCTCTTCCAGACGCTGGCGCTTTACGGAGCCAACCGGGAAAGCGATGCGGCAGTGCTCAAAGCCTCCTTTGAGCGAATCGATTTGGATACCTTGCAGCGCAGCGATCGCTCGTGGTATTTTTTGCTGCAGGGCCTTTTGGAAGATGCCATGGGGTCCACGGAAGGTGCGCGAAACGCCTTTAACCGCGCGCGGGAAAGTGCACAAACGGATACCCAGCTCGCGACGATCGAAAGCTTGCTTTTGCGAGAATCGATCCTCGATGGAACCGCCGATGAGGCCACGGCCGCCGACCTTGAGCAGCGTCTGGCTGCGATGCGCGGAGATCGGGCAAGCTTCCCTTTCGCCAAGCAGTACGCCATCACCTTGCATCAGCTGGACCGTACCGCCGAGGCGGTAGCGGTTTTGGATCGGCAACTCAGTGGTGCCTTGGCCTACGGAAGTAGGGAACGGGAACAGTTACTGCTTCTCAAAAGCCTGATTTTAGGCGTCGAGACTTCCAGTGGCCGGGCCACGCTCCGCGAACTTATACGGAGTGGAACCAATCGAGAGTCGCTGACCGTTGCGCTTCAACTCCTCACCATGCAAGATTCGGGGCAGGAGGCGGAAACTGGCGAATTGAGAGGCTTTTTAAGCGAGTTGATTTCCCGAACAGAGCCGCACCCTTTACTGGGAGAGATTTACTATTTGAGAGCGCAACTTGCGCTGGCGCGTGGTGATATCAGCAGCGCAGAAGCAGATGCCGGTGTGCTTCTTCAGGAATTCCCTGGCTTGGTGGGCATCGCTAACGTGTATCGACTCCTTGCCTTTGCCGCCCTGCAGCGGAATCCCCCACAATTTCGCACAGCAGCCGACTTCCTCATCCAACTTCGCGAAAATACCTCCGACAACCATGAGCGTCGCCAGCTGAATATCCTTATCGGAGATTGCTATTTTTTGAATGGAGACTTCCGCAATGCTGCGGATTTTTACGCTTCAGCACGGCAGGATATTTTCGAACAAAACGCGGAAGAGGCCCGGATCTTTCTTCGTTTGATCACCGCCAAAATTCGCTCGGGTGATATCGACGAAGCCAGCCGGTTGATTGACGAGGTTGACTTCCGCACCTCCACAGAGCCGGAAAATCGTTGGGTGGCGGAGTGGAATTTAGTGCGGGAGCTCAGCGCACAGAACCGCTTTGAGGACGCCCACGCGCGAGTTCGCGGTCTTTTGGTTAGCAGTGAGCGAAGGGAAGTTTCTGAGCGCCTGATTTTCCGGCTTCGCTGGCTGGAAGCATGGTTGGCTTTACAAACCGCCGATTTTGCCCGTTTGAATGACCGCATTACCGACTTGTTTGAGGAGGTGGTTTCTAGTGTGGATCTCTCTTTATCCGACGAGGAACGCTCCCTCCTCATCGTTGAGACCATGTTGCTTCACGGTGAGGTGCTCCTTCGAAGTGGGCAGGGTGACCTCGGCCTGCGTCGGTTGTCCCGCTTGCGGGAGGATTTTTCGGGGACTCCGGCTGCCCTGCGTTCCTACTTGGTGGAAGCGAACTTTCATTCCAGCCGGGGAGAGTTCACCCTGGCACAAGAGCGCTTGAACGAGCTTTCTGAGCTGAGCGCCCCAAACCCGTTTGCCGCTCAGGCCCTTTTTGAATCGGCCTTACTGGCCAAACAGATCGGGCCGGATGCCTTCCGCGGAGCCGTCCAACAACTCAATGCCTTGGTGGAAAACCATCCGAATACGCATCTCGTTTTTCCCGCCCGGCTGCTGCAGGGAGATCTCTTGAGAAGCTTGAATGATTTTGGCGGTGCGCGCTCAGTTTATGAAAATATCATTAGCCGTTTCCCGGAGCACCCGCAGCGGTATCTCGCGGAATTGGGCCGTGCCGATTGCATGCTCGCCTTGGCCCGCGCGGATGGCGGCCAGCTCGAAAACGTGATCGGAGACCTGGAGCGTATTTTCGAACTGCCCGGGCTCCCGATTGACTTGCAAATTGAAGCGGGCTATAAGTGGGGATTCGCCGCTGAACGTCGGGAGTTCCTAAGCCAAGCAGAGGAGATCCAGATGTTAATCGTCGCCCGTTTTCTTTTGGACAGGTCGAACAGTGAACTCGCTGCGCTTGGTCCAAACGGTCGCTACTGGATCGCCAGGAGTGTACTGGATTTGGGGATGCTCCTCGAGCAGCGGGGGCGCTACACTGAGGCGCGCCGAGCTTATCAGCACATTGCACAGTTTGGTTTACCCGGCCAGCGCCTCGCACAGAGTCGTAAAGATGCTCTTCTTTTTTCCGACGATTCGTCGCTTTAATCCCTTATTACCATTTTTCTCATGGATTTATTTGAGCTAAATCTAATCAAGCAAGGAGGGTTGATTATGTACCCTCTACTCATCCTAAGCCTCATCGGATTTGTCGTCTTCATTGAGCGCACCATGTTTTTGCATAAAGGACACATTGGAGCGAGTGACTTTGTCAGTGGCATTAAAAACTTGGTCCGGAAGCAGCGCCTCGTAGAAGCATTGACCTTGTGTGAGGACACCCCGGGACCATTGCCCAATATCGTGAAGTCTGCCTTGCTGCAATACGGGCAGGCCAGGGAGCGGGTCTATGAGGCGATTCAGGGAGCCGCGTTAGTGGAAATCCCCGTCCTGGAACGGCGGATAGGCACGATCGCAATGATTGCGCGCGTTGCGCCCCTCCTCGGTTTTCTTGGTACCTTGGTGGGTGGCCTGCAGGCGCTCTACTTCCTCGATGCGGCCAGAGGCGACAGTGCGGTGTTCACACAGTACCTTGCACAGGCTCTGCTTACTTCAACGATGGGTATTGGTATCGCTATTATGGCCACACTGGCACACCATTTCCTCTACGGCAGGGTACGGGCGTTAACTCATGAGTTTGAGTGGGTGGGGCATGAAATGTATCAATTTTTAGACACTCTCGAGGGTGGCGCACACAGTGCGGAGAATGACGTATCCCAGAACGAACCAGAGATGTCAGGGGGTGGTCAAAGTGAGTAGTCTACCGATTTCCAGCGCCTCGTCACCAGCTCAGGATGAGCCATTCCGCCATGCCCGGATATCTGCCCCGTTTGACTTTAAGCAGGCACTTCGCGAGCCCGGGAAGACATTTGATTTACTCCCTGTTTTGGATCTTTGCGTAATCGCCCTGATTTTCAGCCTCGTCTTTACCCGTTTTGTGGCAATGCCGGGAGTCGCCGTTGCCTTGCCTTCCTCAAACATGGAAGTCAGCCAGTCCAGCCAGGCCGTCGTGGTCATGACCATTAACTACGAGCAAAGCTTGTTTTTTGATGGCGGGGTGTACGACATTCAAACGATTTCCAGCGGGTTTGACCGCTATTTCCGCCGGAACCCAAATTTGGAAAGTGTGCTGCTGGTAAAGGCAGAGGGCTCCCTAAACATCCAGTCCTTTCTTGAAATTTGTGCGCTCGCCCAATCATCAGGGTTCACCCAAATACAAGTCATCGGAGAACGTGCACCTGCCCCGCCTCAAGGCCAGCTCGACATAACGCCTTCCGGGCAACGTCCGCTATTCGTCCCTTAACGCATAAATTGCATGCCGATCAGCGAACCCTCAGGCACTCCAGCGAAGAAAAAATCCTGGCTTTCCCGGATTGATCCGGTGTTTCGAATTGCCTTGATTCTTGGAGTTCTGGTGCACCTCGCCGGTTTTTTCATTTTCCGGATAGAGCGCCAAGAACTACCACACATGGAAACGCCCGAGCCCTTTGTGAACTTTCAAAGCTATACGGAGGGTGGGGGTGCCGAGTCACTTTTTGAGCAGGCCGAACTTTTGGATACAGCTGCATTGTTTATGCCGTCTCCATACAGCGATCATTTTGAGCAGTATTCCATCCTTGGACGTGCTGCGGAAATTCGCTTTGAGCGGTTTGATCCAGAAATCCAAATCATCAAACAGCTTGCCCCCGAGTCAGGAATTTCTCCCGATTTACCCTCTACACATAAGCCAGAAGATCTGCTGAACAACCGCTATTGGAATTTCTTTTCTACCGTGGGTATGCGCAGCACCCGCCCCGTCGATGCGGTTTCGGAGGATTCTCCATTGATTTTGTTGCGTTACACCTCTGCCGGAATTCAAGCCGTCTCGACAGAGTCCCTGCCTGTCTTTAACGCTGCGAGTGGACGTCTTCTCTCGGATCCGTTGGAAATCTACTTTTCGATCGATTTGCGGGGCTTCAGAAGCTGGCCTGTCGTCAAGCAAACTTCGGGAAGTGCCGCGTTCGACAACGAGGCACTGGAGTGGCTTCGCCAGCCCTCGATTCGCGCCCGCCTCGACTCCGGAGATTACCTTCTGCGTCTTTTCCCATAGTGCGTTTGCCTCGCCTTGCGTCTGTCTTAGGTCCTTCGATCGGGATTTTCGACAAGATCCAAAGGTCTCGACCATCCTCACGTTTTAGGAAGCTCAGGTGGTGGTCCCGAGGTCGTAAGACCGACAGGAAACATTGGCAGAATCTGCCAATTCTCCGTAGGGAATTATTGACAAGATCCAAAGATCTCGACCATCCTCACATTCTAGGAAGCTCAGGTGGTGGTCCCGAGGTCGCAAGACCGACAGGAAACATTGGCAGTAACTGCCAATTCTTCGTAGGGAGTTATTGACAAGATCCAAAGATCTCGAACATCCTCACGTTCTAGAAAGCTCAGGTGGTGGAATTGGCAGACACGCTGTCTTCAGGCGGCAGTGCCGTAAGGTGTGCGGGTTCGAATCCCGCTCTGAGCACCATTTTTGGATCGACTATTTTCCGTTGGTCACTCCTGCATCAGGGACGACCCAGTGGGAATAGACCCTGCGGCGCTGATGCTTCAATTCATGAGGTAGGACCCTCCCCCGAGTAGCTTATCCCCATCGTAGAGGGCGATAATTTGTCCCGGCGCAATAGCGCGTTGCCGCTCGTGGAACGTGATCCGGGCGGTGTCTTGTCCCGTGGGCTGAAAATTGATCTTTTGCATGGGATCGCGATAGCGGGGCTTGGCCTGAAGCGTGCAAGGTTCCCGCACGGGTTCGCTTTGGAAGATAAGCTCTCCGACATTGAAAACGGTCCCATAGAGCCCGGGCGCATCCGGCCCCTCGAAGGCGACATGCAACGTGTTGTTTGCAACGTCGATCTTTGTGACCACATAGAAATCGTGGTCCGAATTCGAAGGGATGCCAATACCGCGGCGCTGGCCCAATGTGTAGCGGTGCAATCCGGAGTGCTCTCCAACACATCGGCCCTCAGCGTTGAGAATTGGCCCTGGATTCGCATCAATGTAGTAGTCGAGAAACTGGTTGATACGCATGTCGCCAAGAAAGCAGATGCCTTGGCTGTCTTTTTTTGAC
>PWZW01000182.1 GCA_003567255.1 Puniceicoccaceae bacterium
CATATGCTTTAAAAGATCCCACGGGGATTGCAGAAGAACCATTTTAGGGATGCGTTGCGCGCTGTGATATGTATGCTCAACGTATGGCTAACCGAAGTTCCTTTTATCAGAGCGTCTCGCACTACTTCAAGCGTGCCGCAAAATACTCCAAACAACCCAAGGGGATTCTTGAACAAGTCGCGGCGTGCAACGCTACGTATCGAATGCGCTTTCCGGTGAAGTGCGACGACGGGACGATCAAAGTTGTTGAAGCTTTTCGTGCAGAGCACAGCTACCACCGGCTGCCAACCAAAGGGGGTATCCGGTTTAGCAAATACGTGAATCTCGACGAAACCGTCGCGCTGGCCTCACTAATGACTTACAAGTGCGCGCTGGTGGGCGTACCTTTTGGGGGCGCTAAAGGAGGCGTCCGGATCGATCCAACTACAGCCAGCGAAGGTTTCCGTGAGCGGGTAACGCGGCGCTACACCGCCGAATTGATTCGAAAAAACTTTATAGGTCCGGATATCGACGTTCCCGCACCGGACTACGGAACCGGTGAAAAAGAGATGGGCTGGATTGTGGACACCTACAAAAACATTCGGATGAACGAGCCCAACATTTACGCCTGCGTGACCGGAAAGCCCCTCGCCATGCAGGGCATCCCCGGGCGCACCCAAGCCACCGGACTCGGCGTTTACTACGGCATCCGAAGTGCCTGCGACGACAGCGCTTCGATGAAAAAGCTCGGCCTCCCCACCGGAATGAGCGGCAAGCGCGTCATCGTGCAGGGCCTCGGTAAGGTCGGTTATTACTCCGCGCACTTTTGCATCAACGACGGCAAGGCGCTGGTCGTGGGCGTCGCCGAGAAGGAAGGCGGGATTTACGCCGCCGACGGCCTCGACCTCGAAGCGCTCATGAAGCACCGGGCTGAGACCGGATCGATCCTCAACTTCCCGGGCGCCGAAAACATCGAAGACCGCGGCGCCGTGCTGGAGTACCCCTGCGATATCCTGATCCCCGCCGCGCTGGAAAACCAGATCACGGGCGACAACGCCGCGCGGATCAAGGCAAAGATCATTGCAGAGGGCGCCAACGGCCCGGTCGACTCGGCGGGCGAGAAGATCTTGCTGGAGCGCGGCATCCTTATGCTGCCGGACCTTTTCCTCAACGCGGGCGGAGTCACTGTCTCGTATTTTGAATGGTTAAAGAATCGCGCTGGCGTGAGCTTCGACCGCATGACCTCACGCCACGAAGAACTGACCAAGCGTGAAATGATCCGTAGCTTCGAACAGTTGGCGGGCAAAACCATGCCGGAGGCAGATTTGCAGAGCTTGATCGAGGGGCCGGACGAGGAACGCCTGGTGATTTCCGCGCTGGAGCAGACGATGGCCCGCGCCTACCGCGAGATCAGCGAGTTCACCAAACGCCGCGATTTGCCGGACATGCGCACGGCGGCCTTCCTGCTCGCGATCGAGCGGGTCGCCGACAGCTACGGTCATCACGGCATCTTCCCGTAACGTGGAGTCAGCGGCCGAGCGTTTCCAATTTATCACAAAATGGTAGGTGCTAAGCAGCGCTGGAAGGTTGACTTATCCCATGGTCGCTGTGAAATCCATGATTTATGAAGGCCAAGCTGAAAAGGCGGCACCAAGAAACTGAAGAGTTTCAAATGGCACCCATGATTGACATGGTGTTTCTGCTTCTGGTTTTTTTTATGACCGTGGCTACTGTCGCCCAAAGTCAGCGTAGGGTGCCGCTCGACCTGCCGGAGTCGATTGAGAGTAAAGTACCGGAAGACGCAACGGGACGTGGTATTATATCGGTAGACGCGGAGGGAACTTATTTTATCGGCGAGCAAGCCCTCACCCTGGAAGAGATCGGGGCCGCGATCGGTCAACGGATTCGCGAGCGCCCGGATCTGCGCGTACAAATCCGGGCAGACCGCGCCACCGAATACGCCGCCATTCGCAGTCTTTTGCGCACCACGGCTGAGGCCGGTGCCTATGAAATCATCTACGCGACCTACGAAAGTCGCTAGGGTCCGTAACCCACAGAAGAAATATGCCTCGGCTCAAGAAAAAACCACAGGATAAACCCACCATCCCGATTGCACCGCTGATCGACGCGGTCTTTCTGCTGCTGATTTATTTTATGGTGACCTCTTCGCTGGAGCGTCAAGAGGCGGATATTTCTTTTCAGTTACCCGGCACCGTGGAGCAGGACGAGCCCCTGGAAATGCCTGATGAGCAGATTATCGAAATTCGCGCGGATGGCCAAGTGATTGTTAATGATTTTCCTTACGACAGCCCCAACTCACATATTTTTATCGAGCTCACCGGTATGCTCACCCGCTTACGCGAGGCGAGTGAGGCGAACCAAACCGTTGCCCAGGTTACGATCGCTCCGGCAGACAACGTGGTGCACGGATCAATTGTCAGAGTTATGGACGCCGTTTCGCGCGCCGGCATCACCGGAGTGAATTTTGCGTTGGAGGAGGATTAAGCCCCAATTTCTTCAATAATGTGTGCACCATTCAATCCCGGAGCTGACCTTTGTTAACATTCGGCACACATAGGA
>PWZW01000022.1 GCA_003567255.1 Puniceicoccaceae bacterium
AAAGTTCAAGACACTGCGCTTTTCGATTTGGCCGAGCCGGTTCCGGGGGAGACTTCCCGGGTATTGGCTGATCTGGCCGGGGAGTTGGGGGTGGTCATCGTCGCGTCGCTTTTTGAGCGGGCCGCTCCGGGGGTTTATTATAATACCGCGATCGTGCTGGACGCTGACGGGGCATTCCTGGGTAAGTATCGCAAAATGCACATCCCGCAGGACCCCGGCTTTGAAGAAAAGTTTTACTTCACCCCGGGCGATCTCGGGTTTCGCGTGTGGAAAACGCGGTTTGGGGTTTTGGGTGTTTTGATTTGCTGGGATCAATGGTTCCCCGAAGCAGCGAGGATGGCCGCGCTGGCGGGTGCGGAAATCTTGCTCTACCCGACAGCCATCGGTTGGCTACCCGAGGAAAAAGAGGACCTTGGTGAGGCTCAGCATACCGCCTGGGAAACGGTCCAGCGTGGGCATGCGGTCGCCAACGGCTGCTACCTCGCGGCTGTAAACCGTGTCGGCCTTGAGGACTCCACAGAGTTTTGGGGTCAGTCCTTTGTATCCGATTTTTACGGTCAGCTGCTCGACCGTGCTGCCGTCTCTGAAGCTCAGATTGTTTATGCCGAGTGCGATCTTGTTGCGCTGGAAGCGACCCGTCGGATCTGGCCTTTTCTAAGGGACCGGAGGATAGATGCTTATCAACCGCTCAGTAAGCGATTGATTGAATGAGCCTCGCACGTCGCTGGTTGTCTCCGAAAACGCCCCTCGAAACTTATGATGAATCCTTCTAAAAGTTCTGTTCGTTTTCCTGCGGAATGGGAGATACAGGAGGCCATTTGGTTTGCCTGGCCAACGAGGATGGACACGTGGCCTGGCTTACATGCCCAGATTCGTAGCGATTTTGCCGCTTTGTATGCCCTCGCTGCACGCTTTCAGAAGGTTCGGGTGCTTTGCCCAAAGAGCGAGCAGGCTGTTGTCCGCGCCCAGATCGCATCAATTGGCGGAGATCTGGCTGCGATTGAATTTTATGACTACACCACGGACGATGTCTGGTGTCGGGACTTTGGTCCCATCTTTCTGCAGGGTGAGGACGGACGCTTGGTCGCCAGCAGTTGGGAATACAATGCCTGGGGGGAGAAGTTTTCAGCTTTTAAAAAAGACAACGGTGCGCCTGATTGGATCGCCGAGGCGCTTGATATCGATTGCCTGGAGTATCCGCTAATTCTCGAGGGAGGGGCGATCGAAAGTAACGGAGCCGGCGCGCTCCTCACAACCGAGGCCGTACTGCTCAACCCAAATCGCTCCGCGGAAAAGGGGCGTGAAGCGATAGAAGCTACTTTAAAATCAGCGTTTGGCCTAAGCCAGGTGCATTGGCTTAAGGACGGTCTGATCGGCGATGACACCGATGGGCATATCGATAATCTTGCCCGCTTTTTTGCTCCGGATGGGATCCTTTATGCCTGGCCTTCGGAGGGGGATGCCGCCAACAAAGCGGCGCTCGCTGAAAACCTCACGCGGCTGCAATCTTTTCGTCAGGTAAATGGAGCGCCTTATCGGCTTGAGCCACTGCCACTTCCTGAGCCGATCTTCCTCGACGGGCAGCAACTTGCGGCCAGCTATTTGAACTTTCTGGTCTTGAATGGGGCTGTGCTTGTCCCCGTTTACCATCAACCGGAGAGCGATCAGCGCGCGCTCGATATCCTTGCCAAGTGTTTCCCCGGAAGAGAAATCGAACCTTTTGATTGTCGCGATATTCTGAGAGAGGGCGGGGCGCTGCATTGTTTGAGTCAGCCGCAGCCTGCTGTCTAAAACGAATGGATACCTTTTTCGGGGCCCCTGATCGGTTCGTTTCCGAAGGCGCTAGAAAAAAGGGTTTTCAATCTGTTCAGTCTGAGCGGTGGTGGCGGGGCCATGTCCGGGACAAAGGATGGTTTCACCAGATAGGCTTTCGAGCAGCGACTTCAGGTTTTCCAAATTTTTATGGTAGGTCTGCTTCAATGTTTCGCCAGGAGCGGACTGGCGGATGCCTCCGATTGAGCGCGCAAAGAGGGCATCACCGCAAATCAGGAGATCGGGGACTCCGGTTGATTGAATCAGATAACTGGTGCCTCCCGGACTGTGGCCCGGAGTCGATACGGGGGTGAGGCTGGTCGAGCCGAAATCAAGCTTGTCGGGCGCATTCACTTCGCCAGCGAATTTCCCCAGTCCCGCTTTTTCAGTGAGGGGTGCCATGATGCGGGCATTGGGGAATTTTGCGCGAATTTCAGGCAAGGCTTCGATGTGGTCCGGGTGGGCGTGTGTGAGTATAATCCAGGTCAGCGCAAGGCCGCTGGTTGCGATGGATTTGATGATCGCTGAGGCGTCGGTGCCGGTGTCGAAAAGCAATGCCTGTTCGGCTTCGGGTACTTCCAGGAGGTAGGCGTTGACCGTCATGTCTCCAAATGCCGAACTGTAGCGCCGGAGATTTTTCGGGAGCGCAGGCGCGGAAATGTTTGGGGATGTTGCTATCGAAAGGAGGGGCGCTGTTTTTAGGTTGAGGGTGGGGGCAAGGAGCGCGAGGTGGGCTTCGTCAACCT
>PWZW01000214.1 GCA_003567255.1 Puniceicoccaceae bacterium
CAGAACGTCAACCCGACACAATCCCCTTCAAAAAGGAGGCAGGCAATGGATAATCCCACCGCAAAAGAGATTTTAGCAGCGTACCGCTCCCATGGGCAGGATGCGTTGGATCCGAACTTTAAAGAAGCCCTTCGCCAGTTGAAGAGCGACCCCGAGCTGGCCCAGTGGGCAGAAGCGGAAAAGGCGTTTGACCGTGAGGCAGCGCGCGCGCTTGGGCGCATTCACGGGCCTGCCTGTGGTAAATCAAGTATTTTGGGGACCGCCCAATTCGATCAATCAAGTAGGCCTCACCCGCCGACCGTAAGTCACTTTATTTGGTACCTTGGTGCAGGAATTGCGGCGGCCTTTGCCGTGGGCTTTTTCCTGATTGCGTCCAAACAAGGATTACCGGAGCAGGAAACAATCGCCGAAGCCGAACCAGCGCCGCTGAGTAAACCAAGTATTGAAGTGGAGCCGAGGCCAGCACCTCCGGGCATTGAAGCCGGAGAAAACTTCCTCCTCTCCAGCTTTGCGGCATTGGCGGCACCGCTGATGCAGTTTTCTGACGACTACGATGGGTTGACCGAGTGGTTGGCAGACAACAATGGCCCAACCCCCGAGGCGCTTCCCAGCTTTTTTGACGGCAATCTGATTGGATGTACGGTTTTTGACGATGGTTTTGGCGGCAAGCTTGCGGTGCTGTGTTTCTCGGTAAACGACGCGCTGGTACATGTATTTGTGATGGAGCCGCAAGTGCAGGAACGCTTGAATGTTCCGCTCAATGAATGGTGGGGAGAGCATGATTGGATGCTTTATGCTTGGGAAAGCGGACCTCAAAAGCTTGCCTTGGCCACGCTCTCCGACCCCATGCCGATTGATGCGCTTTTGCGTCGCGGTGGCTAAAAGCAAAGCAACACAAACGCTCAAAAAAACCTCAACTGGAAAGGAGGATGAATTTCTTGCTTACCATTTGCCACAGGCGTCTTTTTCTCTTTTGGTGTAGGATATGTTTTGGATTGGGCTCATTCTCGTTCTTGCGGCCGTCATTGCCGCAGTTCTCTATTTCGGCCGTCACTGGATTTGCATCCGGAGGAAGGATTGTTGCGGCCGTGGGTGTGGGTGCCTGTTTCCGAAAAAATTAGACGAGTAGAGCCCTCAGTGACCCGCAGGTCGACCGGAACCCCTTGGGCTTTGCAAAGCTACCACTGGAGCGCCCCTCCCCACCGCTCCCGATTCGTGATTGCCTAGGGGCCACGAGCACACATTTTTTACCCTGAAATGCAAATTGAGCAGGACTTACTAAGCGGAGTCGAACAGGCACTTTTGGCGATTATGATCCTCGTCATCATGTTTGGCATGGGTGCCAGCCTAAGTCCGGGAGACTTTAAAGAAGCACTGAAGCGGCCACGGGCCATTCTGATCGGATTTATTTCCCAATTTGGGCTCATGCCCCTGCTGGCATTCTCGCTGGCCAAGCTGCTGGGCTTGCCCCCCGCGCTGGCCATCGCCCTCATCCTCATCGGTTGCCTCCCCGGAGGGACCACCTCAAACATGTTCGCCTACTTCGCTCGCGGATCTGTAGCGTTGAGCATTTCCATGACGGCAGCGTCAACCGTTCTGGCCATTGTCACCCTCCCTCTGCTTTTAGAAGTCTATGCTGCCGGGTTTGCCCGGGAAATGACCGCAGCGATGGCGGCAGAGGGTTTTGAAGGCGAGTTTGTGATTCCCCACGTCAACATCGTGGTCTCTTTGCTTTTGGTCATCTTCCCCGTAGCTCTCGGAATGGTGCTTAAAAAGCGATCCCCCGGGTGGGCCAAAACCGCGGAAGACACCGCCTCATTCACCGGACTCGTGGTTATTCTTTTTCTGCTCTGTTCGGTCAGCATCCGCAGTGGCAATCTCTTCTTTCAAACGCCATGGCAAATTTACGTGGCCAGTATCAGCATCGGACTAAGCGGGTTTTTATTTGGCTGGCTGATGGCATTTGTGACGAGGCTCGCACCCCGCTATCGCAGAGCCATCTCCCTGGAAACCGGTATCCAAAACGGACCCATCGCCTTTGCCATTATTATGCTGAGCTTCACGGGCAGCGTCGCAGACGAGATGCTTTGGTTGGGCATTCTTTACTCAACCTTTATCGTGATCACCGCATCACTCATCACCCTGGTCTATCGTAAATACGGGCTTTTTGACTGGGAACTGCACAGAAATCGGACCATCCATCGGCGCCTATTCGGCGCACAATACTGGGCCCCCTATCCGACCGAAAGGTTGGAAAGATCCGAACCCATTCAGCGCGGGCAACTCCGGACGGACTAGGGCCGTCAGCGCCCTGTACTTACCTGCGGGTAAGCTACACGAGCTTTTCCCAAACGGTCCTTAACAAAGTTTGCGCAGCGCACACTCAGGTTTTCGCTTGGCAAAGGAAGTATCTGTGGTAGGGTTTTGGCAAGATATAGGAGAGCCCGAGGCGTCGGGCTGAGAGCTTGGCACGACCCGCCGAATGATCCTTTGAACCTGATGCGTGCTAACACCGCCGTAGGGATTATCGAACGAGCGCAGCCCAAAAGCTGCAAACAGCGGATTTTTCTTAGGGTGGTCTCAAACGCAAAATTGCAACTGAAACCAAAAGAACCCACAGAATATGTCCGACTTCAAGTCCACTGATCACAAACTTTTTCCGCGCTCAAAGCGTGTTTACATCAAAGGTTCACGGCCAGACATCCGTGTACCGATGCGTGAAATTGAGCTCTCCGCCAGTCGTTCTCTGGACGGAGAAATGATCCCGAACGATCCGGTCCGGGTGTACGACACCTCGGGCCCATTCGGAGATTCCACCTTCGACGCCGATCCCACGAAAGGCCTACCGAGGCTGCGCGAATCCTGGATCATGGAGCGCGAAGACGTCGAAGCCTACGACGGTCGCGAAATCAAGCCCCAAGATGACGGGTACCTTTCGGAAAGTCACCGGGACAAAGCGTTGAGCAAAGCCGGCGCGACGTCACCCGACTTTGATAAAAAATCTGTCCGCCCGCTGCGGGCAAAGTCCGGCCGCTGCGTGACCCAGCTCCAATACGCCAGAGAAGGCATCATCACCCCGGAGATGGAGTTTGTTGCGATTCGTGAAAACATGAAACTTCAGCACGCCCGGGGAAACCTTGAGATGAGCGCCCAAGCGGATCGCAACACCTTGAACATTCAACATCCGGGGAACAGCTTTGGCGCCGCCATTCCGGACGAAATCACCCCTGAATTCGTGCGTTCGGAAGTCGCCCGAGGCCGAGCCATCATTCCGGCAAACATTAACCACCCCGAGCTCGAACCGATGATTATCGGGCGCAACTTCCTGGTAAAGATCAATACCAACATCGGAAACTCTGCGGTGACCTCGTCCATTGAAGAAGAGGTGGAAAAGATGCGCTGGTCGGTTAAATGGGGAGGCGACACCTTGATGGATCTCTCCACCGGAAAAAACATTCATCGCACACGGGAGTGGATTCTGCGCAACTGTCCAGTCCCTGTGGGCACTGTACCCATCTACCAAGCTCTCGAAAAAGTAAATGGCAAGGCCGAGGAACTGACGTGGGAAATTTTCCGCGACACTTTAATCGAACAAGCGGAACAAGGCGTTGATTACTTTACGATCCACGCGGGTGTGTTACTCCCCTACATCCCGCTTACCGCCAAGCGCATGACTGGCATTGTCAGCCGCGGCGGTTCGATTATGGCGAAGTGGTGCCTATCTCACCACAAGGAAAACTTCCTCTACACCCATTGGGATGAGATCTGCGAGATCATGGCTGCCTACGACGTGTCCTTCTCGATTGGGGACGGACTCCGCCCCGGTTCCCTTGCTGACGCTAACGACGAAGCGCAGTTTGCCGAACTGAAGACCCAGGGTGAG
Source organism: Puniceicoccaceae bacterium (assembly GCA_003567255.1). GTDB lineage: Bacteria > Verrucomicrobiota > Verrucomicrobiia > Opitutales > Coraliomargaritaceae > T3Sed10-183. The sequence goes on from PWZW01000214.1 coordinate 3,884, forward strand.
CTGAATCGCCGGGCGTCAAAATTCGGCGTTCAGGTGATGAACGAAGGTCCCGGACATGTGCCTATGCACATGATCAAGGAAAACATGGAAAAGCAGTTGGAATGGTGCGATGAAGCTCCCTTTTACACCCTTGGGCCGCTCACCACAGACGTCGCACCGGGTTATGATCACATTACCAGCGGTATCGGTGCCGCTTTGATTGGCTGGTACGGTACGGCGATGCTTTGCTATGTGACCCCCAAAGAACACCTCGGCCTTCCTAATAAAGACGACGTGCGTGAAGGGGTGATCACCTACAAAATCGCCGCCCACGCCGCGGACCTCGCCAAAGGGCACCCAGCCGCGCAGTACCGCGACAACGCCCTGTCCAAAGCGCGGTTTGAATTCCGCTGGGAGGATCAGTTTAATCTCTCCCTCGACCCGGAAAAAGCCCGCTCCTTCCACGATGAAACCCTGCCCCAAGACTCCGCAAAGACGGCGCACTTCTGCTCAATGTGCGGACCAAACTTCTGCTCGATGAAGATCACGGACGACGTACGCCGCTACGCCCGTGATAAGGGCTTGGAAGCTGAGGAGGCACTCGCCGCGGGGATGAAGGAAAAAGCCGACGAATTCAGGGAAAAAGGTGGCGAAGTCTACCTTGAAAAAGCTTAAGTGCATATGCCCAAAATCACGGTGAATGATGAGTCCCGGGAAATCTCCGGAGGAAGTACGTTAGCAGATTTGTTGACGGAGCTTGGTCTGAATGAACGCAAAGGACTGGCGGTGGCGGTGAACGCCACCGTCGTCCCGGGCGCTCAACGGACCAACCGGCAACTGGCTGACGGAGACGCCGTCCTGATTATTCAAGCCACCCAAGGGGGCTAAGATGGACTTGCTAGCCGTTTCTCCGGACCGGTATTACCGGAATGAAGCCTACTGGATAGCACACTTGCTGGAAAGCGGGCTCCACCGTTACCACCTGCGCAAGCCTGGCTGGTCTGTGGAAAACATTGCTCAACTTGTTGAAGAAATTCCGGAAAACCTGCGCGGAAAAGTGGTTTTACACCAAGCCTACCGATTAGTGGAACCTCTCGGTCTCGGCGGGTGGCACCTTAAGGATCATCCGCTTGGGGTGAAGATACAGGCCTCCCTGCGAAAGTCCGGTGTGGGCCGCCATCAGATAAGTAAATCCCTACACGACCTGCACGATCTGTTCAGTGAACTGGTGGATTTTGCCTACGGCTTTTTGAGTCCAATCTTTCCCTCATTTTCAAAAGTTGGGCACGCCCCCGCATGGTCCATGCAAACATTGAAACGAGCACTCGCAGATCTCAAAGCAACCCGCGTTGATCCCTCGATTCCAAAAATTTATGCCTTGGGTGGCATCTCCCCGGAACGACTTCTTTTATGCCAAGAACTCGGGTTTTCCGGAGTGGTAGTCCACGGTATGCTTTGGGAGGCAAATGATCCCGGGGAAAACTTCAAAAAATTCCTGAAAGGCTGACCTATGGCTTATCCTCGGCTCCAATGTCTTACCATCGACCACCCTGCGCTCAGCCACACCGAGCAAGTGAGGCAGCTTTGTGCCGCGGGTGCCGGATGGATCCAACTGCGGATCAAAAACGCTTCGACCGAAATGATCGAAACGGTGGCTAGAGATGCGCGCACCCTATGCCGGGAACACCAGTGTCGTTTGATTATAAATGATCATCTGGACCTTGCTCTTAAAATCGGGGCTGACGGCGTTCACCTCGGGAGCGAAGACATTCCCTGGGCTGATGCGCGGACAAAAGCAGGGAGTAATTTCATCATTGGTGGAACGGTAAACTCGCTTGAAGACGCGCAAGCAGCGGTTCAAAGCGACTGTCTCGATTACGTCGGCGTGGGTCCATTTCGATTTACCCCAACAAAACAGCGGCTGGCTCCGGTATTGAGCATCGAACAATGGAAGGCCATTTTGAATACGCTTGGAGACCTTCCGGCTTATGCAATTGGTGGCATCACGGCCGCGGACCTACCCGAAAACCTACCGCGCGGCATCTTCGGAATCGCGGTCTCCAGCGCGCTATACGCCTCCAAGGATGTTCAAGGAAACTTCAAACACTTGGCAGCATTATGGAACCAGTCCCCATCAAAGACCCCCGACCGGAAGGAAACATTATGAACGATCCACTGACGATTGCCGGAAAATCATTTGATTCACGCATTTTTTTGGGCACAGGGAAATACGCCTCTGGAGCCCTGATGCGCGAGAGCCTCGAAGCCTCTGGAAGCCAGCTTGTGACCATGGCGATGCGCCGCGTCCGGTCCGGTGGAGAGGACGACGGCATCATGGAATACATTAACCGTGAGCAATACGACATCTTGCCAAACACCTCCGGTGTGCGCAACGCCAAGGAAGCTATATTTGCCGCTGAACTGGCGAGAGATGCCCTGCAAACCAATTGGCTCAAGCTGGAAATTCACCCGGATCCAAAGTATCTGATGCCTGATCCCATCGAGACACTGAAGGCCGCGGAAGCGTTGGTGAAATCAGGTTTTATCGTGCTCCCTTACGTACACGCAGACCCGGTACTCTGCAAACGCCTTGAAGATGTCGGCGTGTCGGCGGTCATGCCCCTGGGAGCGCCTATCGGAAGTAACCAAGGGCTGGCCGCACGCCGCTTTATCGAGATCATCATCGCGCAAAGCAGCCTCCCAGTCGTTATTGATGCTGGCCTGGGCGCGCCCTCTCACGCGGCAGAGGCGATGGAGATGGGGGCGGATGCCGTCCTTATCAATACGGCGATTGCCACTGCCAAAGATCCTGTTGCGATGGGGCGGGCCTTTAAATTAGCGGTTGAAGCGGGTCGCATGGCTTACCCCTCGGGGATCGCGGGAAGCTCTCCGGAGGCCAAGGCATCATCTCCGCTCACCGCCTTCCTGGAAACCTAAGCTTATGTCATTTCTAGCCACCTTTGAAAAACTTTCCTGGGACCAAACCCTAGCGAGCATAGCGGAAAAGGGCGCGACTGACGTCGAACGCGCCCTCGCCCGCCCCACCGGGGGCGTCACCCTCGACGACTTCCAAGCGCTGATCTCCCCTGCGGCTGTACCCTATCTTGAGGCCATGGCCCAACGAAGTCATCAGCAAACCGTTGAACGCTTTGGCTATACTCAGCAGCTCTTTTCCCCGGTTTACCTATCCAACGTTTGTAGCAACGTTTGCACTTACTGCGGCTTTAGTGCGCTCAACCGCATACCCCGTAAAATCCTCAGCGACGAGGAAATCGCCCTCGAACTGGAGGCAGTTAAGGCACTGGGTATGGACCACGTGCTCTTTGTTACGGGAGAAGCCAACCGAATGGTGGGTGTCCCCTATTTGAAAAAAGCCTTCAAAATCGCGAGAGAACGCTTCTCCAGCATTTCAATGGAGGTGCAACCGCTCGACCAAGCGGACTATGAGGAACTCATGAGCGCGGGCCTAAGCGCGGTTCTGGTCTATCAAGAGACTTACCACCGCGACTCCTATGCGGAAGTGCATTTGCGTGGGATGAAGAAAAACTTCGAATACCGCCTGGAAACGCCGGATCGTTTGGGCCGCGCGGGCATGAAGAAAATTGGCCTCGGCGCGCTCTATGGCTTGGATGATTGGCGAGCAGACTCATTCTTCGTAGCGGCACACCTGCGCTACATGGAGAAAACGTACTGGCGTTCAAGATACAGTCTATCCTTTCCACGCATCCGTCCCCACGAAGGAGACTTTTCACCGAAGACAGTTTTGACCGACCGCGATTTGATTCAAATCATCTGTGCTTATCGGCTGTTGAGCCCCGAAGTTGAGTTATCCCTCTCCACCCGGGAGAGCGCAAGCTTCCGTAACCATGCTTACAAGCTCGGCATCACCACCATGAGCGCCGGATCGAAGACAAATCCCGGTGGCTACGCAGCTGAAAAAGATTCCCTCAAACAGTTCGAGATTTCTGACGAGCGCTCACCAGGTGAGCTCGCGGCAATGCTTCACCAAGGTGGCTATGAAGCGGTCTGGAAAGATTGGGATGCCAGTTATGACAAAGTTCCCGAGGTAATGGAGGCCATGGCGTGACTCAGCTCTCACGGAGCCAAATTGAGCGCTACCAAAGGCACCTCAGCCTACCCGGCTTTGGGGCGGAGGCTCAGGAAGCGCTGCGCAAATCGTCGGTACTCATGATTGGTGCGGGCGGTCTCGGCTGTCCGGCTTTGCAATACCTTGCGGCGGCGGGCGTCGGCACCCTTGGTATTGTCGACGACGATACGGTTGCTCGTTCAAACCTGCAAAGGCAGGTATTATTTTGTGAAGAGGACATTGGCCAGCCGAAGGTGGAGCGAGCCGCGGCGAGGCTAAAAACCCTCAACCCCGAGGTTACCATACACACCCATCAAGGCCGCATCAACGAAGCCAACGCGGCGGAACTATGCCAAGCCTACGACATCATCGTTGACGGATCCGACAACTTCCCCACCCGTTACCTCGTAAACGACGCCTGCGTTCTCTTCGACAAGCCCCTGGTTTATGGAGCGATTGAGGGTTTCACAGGGCAGGCCAGCGTCTTTAACTACGCAGGAGGTCCGACCTATCGCTGTCTGTTTCCGAGCCCTCCCAATCCCGAGGACGCACCCAGCTGTGCCGAACTTGGTGTGCTCGGTGTACTTCCTGGATTGATCGGGGTCGTTCAGGCTACGGAAGCCATCAAACTGATCACCGGCATAGGCCAGACACTCTCGGGAACCCTCCTCCTCTGGGATGCCCTGACGATGCAAACTCAACGCCTTGGTTTAAGCAGGGATCCCAACTTTAGCAAACCCGACGAGTTGCGCCTGATCAGCTATCAATGCCAGACGCAGCAAGCTGTCCTACACCCGGACGAGATTCCTCCCCTAGCCCTTGAAAAACGCTTACGCCACGAAGCAGCCCCTCTTCAACTGATTGACGTGAGAGAGCCTTGGGAGCGGGCCATCTGCCAGTTGCCGTCCAGGCACATCCCACTTACTGAACTACAGTCGCCCGCCTTTCGAGCCGAAACCTACGGCTTGGAGGCGACAAGCCCCACCGTTATTTACTGCAAAGCAGGTGCCCGCAGCCTACGGGCGCTGGAGACCCTTCGTATGAAACATGGGTTTTCCGATTTAAAAAGCCTTCAGGGCGGTATCCTTCGCTGGGGTGAGGAAATTGATCCCAACTGTGTACCGTACTGACCTCTCAGAATATCCTCCTCAGTGATATGCAAACCCCCCCCTTCGTCCTCACCATTGGCGGCTCAGACAGCTCCGGATGCGCCGGAGTCCAGATGGACAACCGAGCTATTGAGGCTTTTGGGGGGCACCCATTGAATGTCTTAAGCGCGATCACCGTGCAGACCCCGGCCTCAGTAATCAGCGTTGATTTACTGACGGCTGAACAATTAGTCTGCCAATTAAACGGTGTGCTGGACCACTTCCCGGTAGCTGCAATTAAGAGCGGAATGCTTGGCTCCGCAAGGCTTGTAGGGGCCTTGGCCTCCGTACTCGAAAAACACAGCCAGATACCCTATGTCCTGGATCCGGTATGTAAAACCAGCAGCGGAAAGGCCATTTTGGACCCAGAGGGTATTCGATTAATGCGCGAACGCTTAATCCAACGCGCACAACTGATCACGCCAAACTTGGGTGAAATGAAAATACTAACGGAGCGATCCAACACTACCTTGGAAGCAGCTGCTCAACAGCTGGCAGAAGCACACGACTGCGCTGTCCTTTTAAAAGGGGGACACGGTGGTGGCGGTACTTGTGTGGATAGACTTTTCCAAGCAAATGTTGAACCAGTGGCATTTTCGGCGAAACGTATCGAAAGTAGACACACGCGAGGGACAGGTTGTGCCCTCAGTGCCCTCATCGCAACCCGCCTTGCCCACGGCGACGCGATGGAAGCTGCGGTATCGGCAGCCAAACGGGCGCTTTTTCTGAGTATCGAAAAGCGCCAATCCCTAAACTGGCCCGGGAGTGGGCCCGCTTTTGGTGTATAATCGGGATTAAAAAAGCTGTGATGTTTTCCTGACCCTAAAGTACATGACTAGGGACGGCCTGATAAATCGGTATCAGGCGTCGCTTCAAACGGACGGGCGACATTTTTTCGAGGTCTTCCAAAGTCTCCGCATCTTCGACCTTAAATTTTCCAATCGCTGTTCTGCGAAGTGCGTTGAGGTGTGCGCCGCAGCCTAGCTTTTCCCCCAAATCGTGAGCAATCGTCCGAATGTAGGCCCCTTTACTGGAATTAACGACAAAATCGATTTCGGGGAGGGCAAACCGGGTCAGTTCAAATCGGCTGATATGGATCACCCGAGGCTCACGCTCCACCACTTTTCCCTTCCGTGCTGATTTGTAGAGAGGTTGTCCGTTTACCTTCTTCGCTGAAAACATCGGCGGTAATTGGTACTGGTCCCCCAGGAATGTATCAATTTGCCCTTTAACCGTAGCGACACTCAGGTCTTCAGGAATTGACCGGGTATCCACGATTTCGCCCTCGGCATCCTGTGAGTCCGTGGTCTCTCCAAGTTTTGCGGTCCCGGCATATTCCTTATCCATACTCATCAAGTACTGAGAAACCTTGGTCGCTTTTCCGACGAGGATGATCAGTAGCCCCGTCGCCATGGGGTCCAGCGTGCCGGCGTGGCCTATACGCTTCATGTGAAAAACTCTCCGCAAGCGCGCGACAACATCGTGAGAAGTGGGCCCCTTGGGTTTATCAACCAAGAGGATGCCCTCCGGATCTGTGTTTTGCGCCTGATTCACCCGTTCAGTCCTTTCCTATCCAATGTTTCCAAATGTTTACCGAGCGCTTGCATAAGCGTCGGATAAAAAGTTTCCAGAGAACTGTCCTCCACATTCAGGCCAGCTGCACAGGCGTGCCCTCCCCCGCTAAACTCGCGAGCCACCTCATGGACGGCCATTCTGGGGTCTTTTGCACGTAGGCTACACTTGATACTTCCGGAGCGATCCTCAATCAACACTCCAATTTCGACCCCATCAATCGAGCGGGTATAGTCAACCATGCCTTCCGCCTCCTCAAGAGAAGCGCCTGTAGCCTCGTAAATACCATCCGGCAAAGTGCCCACACAGACCCGCCCCCCATGCTCAAGTTTTAGAGAGCCTAAGAAACTCCGCAGCAGTTTGATCCTTGAAAAAGGCTCACACTCATAGAGCGCGAGAGCAGCGGCCGCAGGATCCGCTCCTAATCTGCACAAGGCGTCCGCCAAAGCAAAGGTTTGCGCGGTTGTTGAGGGAAAACGAAATTGCCCAGTGTCGGTCGCAATCCCCACGTAAAGCGCCTGTGCCGTCACCGCATCCACCGGCAATTTGAGGTCCAGGAAAATGCCCGCGAGTATCTCGGCAGTCGCGGATACATCCGACAAGACGATATTGGTCTCCGCGTAGCATTCGTTGGAAATGTGATGATCTACATTTAGTAAAATCGATGGTGCCTGTGCTTTCAAATCGGCTCCAATGCGACCGTGGTCCGCACAATCGACGGTGATAGGGATGCGATCACCGACCTGAGCGGCGGATTCCGTAAGCAAAGGGGTGTCCCCAAGAAAACTACGGAGATTTTGCGGAATGCTGTTGGGATTCATCCCTACGGCATCAATTCCCTCTGCCCGAAGCACTCG
>PWZW01000085.1 GCA_003567255.1 Puniceicoccaceae bacterium
ATGCTCGCACACAAGGCCGAAGAGGAAGGCGTCGCTTGCGTCGAACTCATTGCTGGCAAGGCGGGGCATGTAAACTACGGAGTGATTCCCAACGTCATCTACACCGAACCAGAAATTGCCAGCGTTGGCCTGACGGAAGCTGAGGCCAAGGAGCAAAAGCTCCCAGCAAAGGTCGGTAAGTTCAGTCTCGCAGCAAACGGCCGGGCAATCGCCACCGATGCAACAGATGGCGTGGTCAAAGTGGTCGCCTGCGAAAAGACAGACCGTATTCTGGGCCTCCAAATCATAGCGAAAAACGCCTCTGAATTGATCGCCTCCCCGGTTGCGCACATGGAATACGGTGGTAGCGCGGAAGATATCGCGAGGACTGTGCACGCCCACCCGACCCTTTCAGAATCGATTAAAGAAGCGGCGATGGCCGTCGATAAAAACTCGATTCACTCGGTATAGCGCGAGGGTTGACGGGGAGACCCAACGACTCAGCTGTGGCCTGAATCGAGGAGCGGATCTCCTACATCCAGCGGAACCCGCGGGAAATCATTAGCGCATCACCTCATCCGTAAACCGGAGTACCCGCCAAGCGGATTGCTCTCTGATCAACTCAACGGAGTGAATGACGCCAATCCTTCGGACGCCGTAGAACTTTGATTCCCCGGGTAGGTTTACGCGGGTGACCTGCTCTGCGCGTATGACCGAACGATTGTCCGAAGGGCGGTGATGAGAGAGGATGCGGTAGTACGTAAAGACCCTTTCAGAATCCTGAAAATAGATCTCCCGCCGCTCTTCCTGAAAGTTAAATGCGGACATCGGTTGGTCTGCGCCGCGAGCCACCTCACGACGCGCATCCACGGCGTCGCCGCGCATCAGCGCTTTAGCAAAAGATTTGTAAGCAATCACATCTCCACTGGTGTGCGTTCTGATGACATCAAACGCCCACCACCCGGTAGCGATCGCTATAATGATAATTAAAAGTTGCTTTGGCTTCACTTCGCAAAAGATCCCTTTGCCGATGAAAAATTACACCGCCCAATTTTGAATGGTTTGGCTCAAGAAAAGGAGATGGTCAAGCGTTGCCTCTCCCTGCCTAACAATCTTAAAGAAATTTTACCGGCGTTCTGTCGAACCGGGTCCACTCAGGCGCGGCTTCCTCACAACTCGTCTGGAAACGCGGCCTGGTCAAGCGTGGCAAGCACCAACGAAGCGGCTTCGTCAAGGGCAAGGGTGCGCTCAGTACGATCAGCAAAGTGGCGCACCCGCACTTCGGCTCCCTCAGCGAGTTCGGGATAAAAGCACACCGCTACGGCTGCACCCTTTTGCTGAGCAGCTTTAAGCTGTTTATTCATGGATTGCGCTTTCAGGGGGACCTCCACACTGCAGCCCTGTTCACGAAGCACAGTAGCAAGCTGGAGCGCACTCCCGCGCCCAGTCTCGCCCTCTACAAGAATCGCGACATCCGGTTTTTGGAAACAAGGTGGTAAGCGTTCTTTGGACTTCAGTAGATCAAAAACCGTGACGTCGCCCATGGCGAAGCCTACCGCAGGCATGCCTGGCCCGCCCAGCTTGGCCACCAAATCATCGTAGCGCCCGCCTCCGGCAAGCGCACGAGAGTCGCCCGAGGTCTCGAATGCCTCAAAAACAAACCCGGTGTAGTAAGCGAGACCGCGAACAATCCCCAGATCGATACGAATAAAATCACCCACGCCCAACATCTTCAGCTCGCGGAGCAGGACTTGCCACTCAGCCAGGCGGGCGGCAGCCAAGGTTTGCCCATCCGGACTAAGGCTGGGGTGCAGTTCATCGAGAAAGGCCTTCAACGCTTCCACCGAATCAACCTGCGCCATCATTGCCTCGATCCTGGTCAGCCAGGCATCGGGCTCCGCAAGGTGCGGGGTCAGCAGCTCGAGGGTCTTTTCCCTTGGGAGGCGCTCCATCTTATCCACCACGCCCAAAACTGCGCTGGCCGACGCTCCCTCCAGGCCAGCGGCCTCCAGAATCACCTTCCATAGCAAACGATCACTCAGGCGAACGCGAAAATCCTCACTCGATAGACCGAGCCGGCGCAAACTCTGTACCATTAAAGCAATGAGCTCGGCGTCTGCGGCGGCGCCCTCAATCCCCAAAATGTCGGCGTTGAACTGATAAAAAGCCCGCAGCCGCCCCTTTTGCGGACGTTCGTAGCGATAATGTTCCCCGATGTTAAACCAGCGCACAGGCCGCTTCAATCCGTTTGCCCGGGCGCCCACGAGGCGCGCCAGTGAAGGGGTCATTTCCGGACGCAGGGCCACCGCACGCCCCCCACGATCCTCAAAGTTAAAAAGCTGGCCAACAATCTCCTCGCCCGACTTTTCGATGTAAAGTTCGAGGGGCTCGAGGATGGGCGCATCATACTCGGCAAAGCCAAAGGAACGGGCAACCGACCGCCAAACTGAAAACAAATGGTTCCTTTGGAGGCATTCCTCCGGGTAGAACTCCCGAAAGCCGGGAAGGGTTTTAAACTGCATCGCCTAAGGTTTTCCTAGCTCTTGGCTTTTTCACCTTGGAGCTGTTCGACATCCAA
>PWZW01000144.1 GCA_003567255.1 Puniceicoccaceae bacterium
CCTCGGTATCTCCTGATTTTTGTAACGGCGACCATGTTATCAGACACTGGAGAATTCATCGTTTATACCCCCTGAGGGATGCGATCTAAAATGCCAGCAAGTGCCCCTCCGACAACGCGGAGCCACCGGTTTAGGCCATCCTCCAAAAGAGGTTGGGCGATCATTGACGCGGGTAGCCGTCTGGTGAAATGTGGGGTTTATGCTGCGGCGGCAGAAAGGCTTAGCCTCGTTGGAGAGCGGGTCTTTGACATTCAGGCAGAAGGGCTGCTTTCGGGGGATGAAATGGCCAGTGCGGTTGCGGAACTCCTCCACTCAGTTGAGCGCCTTCCGGTTGGTCTGGTCCTTCCCCAATCGGTGGCCATCTCCCAGGTTGTTGACCTGGAACCAGGCGGGGTAGAGGATGAAAACGCGCGCTTGAAACAGGGGATTCGGGCGTTGACGGGGCTGGCGGAAGGCCGCTTTGTGCACGACAGTTCTCCGCTGAGACCAAACGCCCGTGGAGAAAACCCGTATTGGATGACGGTGGGGCGAGAGAAGGCGATTGCCAAGCTCATCGCACCTTGGTTGGCGAACGGCATCCGCATCGAATTCGTAACCACCAGCGGAAACGCTTTACTGGCGGCTTTCCGGGAAAGTCATCCGAGCGAAAAAGAAGCTTATCTGGTCGACCTTGGGGCGACCCAAACGACGATGGTCCAGCTGATTGACGGCCAACCCGCCCATATGGCGAGCCTTTCTTGGGGCGGGGAAATGCTGGCAGAGGCAATCGTGGGCGTCGGGGGAGCCGGATTTGACGAGCAGGAGGGACGGCTACAAGCGGAAAACCTCTTTACCGACGAGGCGTGTGGTCCACCCCTTCGACGCACCTTGGACGGATGGCTGGACCGCCTGAATCAACAGTTCGCGGAGTGGCGCGAAGAGCGGGAACCTGCCGCACCCGCCGACCCCGGTGCGCGGCAGACTGTGTACCTGTATGGTGGATACGCAAACCTGAATAGCCTTATGGAGTACCTTAACGGGCAAGTGGAGGGGCTTTGTTTTTCCGCTGGGGCCGCTTCGCCGGGAGCAGATGAGCATGTCCTCAGCCGTGGTGCTGCTTTGATTGCTTCTCAGCTGAGCGATCATCGTGCTTCTTTACTTCCTGACTCACTGGCCCGCGCATCGATGCGGCGGGCGCGGGCCAACCGACTCCAGCGCATCAGCTTGGGAATCCTCCTCTTTGCGGTCATCGCGCTGGGGATGGGTATTTTCGAAATGAAGACGAGAGTCGCCGGGTTGGCAGACGCTAACGATCAGGCCGAGTCGGTGCTCCGAGAGGTCGAGCAAGCGGAGAGCCTGCTTCGAGAGCGAGATCAACTTGCCCGTTGGATGGCTCCCATCGTCGACCGACAGGTCGCCTCCATCGAGGCTGTCGAAACGCTCCGGCTGCTGCAGGAGGTGAAACAGGAATTCGATTTCACCGTGCTGCGCTTTGCCGATCGACGCAGTTATTTTCGGCCCAGTTATCAAGCGTCCTCGCGCCGCAACGGTCCGTCGCCCGAAGGAGAGGCGGAGCGGACCTATGAGGCGGAGAGCACCATGGGCTTGCAGGCATTTGTGGTTGATTTGATGCTGGAAGGCGATCCGGCTGCGCAAATGGATCAGCTCGGAGCGATCGTCTTGCGCTTGCGTGAGGAGTCCTTGTTTTCCAACGTGGATCGCTTATTACAGCGCCCAACCCAGGACAATGCGCCCCGTGAAAGTGCCCTCGCCGGAGAGACTTATGCTTTGATGCTTACCTTGAACGAGCGGCGTTCACGCGGTCCCTGGAGAAAGGGAAGCGGGCGCGACGCCTCGGCCTCGGCTTCGGGAGAGGAGGCCGCGCCGTGAGTAAGGAGTTACCGGATACTTGGGAGGCCGTTGAGCGCCGATACCCCCGGCAGCGCCGCACCTCCGAACCGCTCTTTCTTTTCGGTTTGACCGTGCTGGCGGTGGGGCTGCTGGTTTTCTTCTACCTTCCGCAATCGAAGCGGGCAGGGGCTTTGGAGTCGAGTTTGCTGGAGGCGCGCCGTTTGCTTGCCACCTCACCCGGAACGGGCAGCGGGCCATGGAAGCCCGGCTTGGAGGCCGCGGAAGAAAAGTTGACCGAGATAAAGGCTTTGCGACAGACGATGGCGGCGCGGACGGAATTTTATCCAGATCTGGATCGGATCCTCGCGAATCCCTTTCGGGTGCTGGAATTTGAGCAGCGAAGGTTTACGGTTTATCGGAATTTGCTCCGCTTGGCGGATGCCAGGCAAAGCCGCTTGCCGGCAAATTTTGAGGCAGTCATCCCCGCCTACGAGGGGGCCCAAGATGAACCTGAAAATACTTGGTTTCAGCTGGAGTTCTTTTCTCATGTAGTGGAAACCTTATTGAGGTCTTCACGTAATATAGAAATAGATACAATTGAAAAATTGCCGCTGCGTTATCACGAGCAGATTAACGACGAGGGTGAACTGGTTGAGCTGCGTTTTCGCATCGTTGCCCGAGGGCGATTAGAAAATATGGGCGCGTTTTTGAATAGCAG
>PWZW01000282.1 GCA_003567255.1 Puniceicoccaceae bacterium
CACGTGGGGAAATCCATGGATGAGGGGAGGCCATCTATCGTAAATAAAGTCCTCCCCCACATTCGCGCAGACTATGTCTCCTGGTCGAGCTACGACGTCACCAAACCTGCCATGCGGCTGAGTGAAGCGGAAGGGCGCAAGCGTGTCCACGCCGCCCTCGATTTCATCGAAGCCCACCTCCCTGAAAGCGATATTCAGGGCAAGCGTGTGTTTATCGGTGAGTACGGATTTGAACTTTCGGGGTTTAAGGGAGTTTCCGTCCAAAAGCGCAATACCATCGCAATCATGAAATGGGCTTTGGAGTGGGGGTGTCCGTTTATTTTATACTGGGAACTTTACTGTAACGAAATTGAACCCTCGACGGGTGAACACCGTGGGTATTGGCTGATTGATGATCGGGGACAAAAACAGCCGATCTGGTACTTCCATAAGGAGTTTCTGGCAAAGGCTAATCAATTCGTGGACGCCTACCAGGCGGAGCACGGAAGACTTCCCAGTCAGGAAACGTATAATCAGGCGGCGGTAAAATGGATCGAACCCTTTTCCACCTATAAGATTCGCGTGGACGATCATCGGGTGTACCGGGAGGGACTCAGCCGATGAGTGCAGCAAACACGCAGTCTGATCATGATCCCCTTGCTAAACTAAAGTGGACTGAAAAGTTTGGATACGCCTCTGGCGACATGGCTTCGTGTTTATACTTCGGTATATTCATGAATTTTATGGCGATTTTTTACACCGATGTCTTCGGTTTGTCGCCTACCGTCCTCGCGGCGATGCTTATCTTTACCCGAACCTGGGATTGGATTAACGATCCGATCATGGGGGCGATTGCCGACCGCACCACGAGCAAGATGGGTAAGTTCAGGCCCTGGATCTTGTGGATGATCCTACCCTACATGGTGCTAGGGATATTGACCTTCACCACCTTTGATCTTGGGCCGACAATGAAAATTGTCTACGCCTTTGTGACGTACACGTTCTTGATGATGGCGTACACCGCAATCAATGTGCCCTACGGTGCGATGATGGGGGTGATGACGGCAAGGTCAGATCAGCGGACTGTTCTGGCCGCCTACCGCTTTATCGGGGCGAATGCCGGCATTTTCACGGTGACGCTCCTCCTGCCCATGCTCGTGAAATCGATCGGTCAGGGGAACTTGCAACTGGGTTATTCCGGTGGGGTTGCGGTCATAGCTTTATTGGCGGGTGGATTCTTCCTTATAACTTTCAAGACCTGCAAAGAGCGGATTCAACCGCCGGAGAGGGAGCGCATTAAATTCCGCGCGGAGATCAAAGATCTCCTGAGGAACAAGCCTTGGTTAATCATTATCGCTATCAGCATTTTGACCGTGGTGGCCCAGGCGATTCGGGCAACCCCGACACTGCACTTTTTCAAATATGTGGTGGGGCACGAAGACTGGGGCACCAAGCTTTTACTTTACAATTCGGTTGCAGCCATTGTGGCCGTCATGCTGAGTAAATACATCGTTGCCTTTTTCGGATGTAAAAAGCGCGCCTACATTGTATTGAATCTCCTGTTTGCAGGGTTGCTGGTTTGGTTCTATTTCATTCCGCTTGATAACTTCCGGCTTATGATCGTCAACCAGTTGATGATTGCCTTGGTCGCCGCTCCCATGATGCCACTTTTTTGGTCAATGATCGCCGACACCGCAGACTATGGTGCGGCGACCTTTGGGAATCGTTCGACGGGGGTAATTTTTTCCGCTGGTACGGCCTCTCAGAAGATTGGTTGGACGGTGGGCCCTGCCTTGGCGATGCTGTTGCTCGGTGCCGCCGGATTTGTTGCCAATGAGCAACAGTCCACCGGAACGATGACGACCTTGCACCTGATGATGAGCATTATCCCAGCCGGATTTGCGATCCTGACCGCAGTGGCGACTTGGTTCTATCCAATCGATCACAAAAAGGAAAAAGAGCTTGAGGCGGCCATGGCCAAGATGGCGAAGGATGCCGCAGATGAGGGCTGAAGTGGCGGAGGGCGTCCGTCTGGAAAAAAGCCCAAAGGTACTTATGAAAGCAAAATTGTTAAAATGGATGGCCTTGACTGGCTTTGCGGGCATCGGCGTCTGTCAGGGGAGCGATCGACCCAATATTGTGTTTATCTTTAGTGATGATCATGCGGATCAGGCCATTAGTGCTTATGGCCACCCAATATCGAAAAAAGCGCCAACTCCAAATATTGATCGGATTGCCGAAGGGGGCATGCGTTTTGAGCGCTGTATGGTGACGAGCTCTATCTGCGGCCCCAGCCGCGCGGCGGTCCTCACCGGAAAATATCCCCATAAGAACGGATTTTATTTCAACGAGGCGAATGACTTCGACGGGTCTCAAGTGACCTTTCCCAAACTCTTGCAAGCTGGCGGATATCAAACCTCGATTATCGGGAAGTGGCATCTGGGGTCTGAACCGACCGGCTTTGACCACTGGGAGATTTTGCCGGGCCAAGGCGTTTACTATCAACCGGATTTCTGGACCCCGGATGGCATTCATATCGAAAACGGATACGTGACAGATGTTATCAC
>PWZW01000251.1 GCA_003567255.1 Puniceicoccaceae bacterium
CTGCGACGAATCAAAGCGGCAGCAGGGCTGCCGCAGTCCAAGGTGCCTTCGGCACTGCCCGCCGCTGAGGATGCGGTGGACTGGCGTGGCATAGACATTGCAAGTGTCGCTACGCTCGGTAGTGTCTGTGCGGGTGCGGTGGATGAGCCCTGCTGCCAAGCCCCACCGCGCCACTTAGGCGTCGTCTGCAGCGAGCTCGGCTTCGATGGACGGATCCAGCTCCAGGTTTGAGTGGACGGCTTTGACGTCCTCCAAGTCCTCAAGGCGCTCGATCAGGCGAAGCACTTTACTGGCGGTATCTTTGTCACTGATCGGCACGGAGACGTTGGGCAAGTAAACCAACTCGGCCGACTCCAGTGGAATGGCCTTGTCGTTGAATGCCTGCGAAAGGGTGTCGTACTCCGTAATCGCGCAGGTTACCTCAAAGTGATCTTCCTCATTTTTAACGTCGTCCGCGCCCGCATCGAGCGCTAGCTCCATGAGCGCATCCTCGGAAATGGCATCGGTTGAAATCAAAAATTGGCCCTTGCGGTCAAACTGAAAGGCAACCGCACCCACTCCAGCCAAATTTCCGCCATTTTTGCCCATGGTGCTGCGTACTTCAGAGGCTGAACGGTTCTTATTGTCCGTGGTGATTTCGAGGATAATCCCAACACCTCCCGCGCCGTAGCCCTCGTAGAGTAACTCCTCATAAGTCACCCCCGGCAACTCACCGGTGCCCTTCTTAATCGCGCGGTCAATGTTGTCGGCCGGCATATTGTTCTGCTTCGCCTTAGCGATCACCGTGCGCAAGCGAGGATTAAACTCGGGGTCTCCACCCCCATCCCGTGCGGCAAGGGTAATGTCCTTACTCAAAACCGAGAAGATCTTTCCGCGTTTGGCGTCGGCCGCACCTTTGGCGCGCTTAATGGTTGCCCACTTACTATGTCCGGACATGTCAGTACTTTCTGTTGAGGATAAACTTAAAAAGGGGGGTTCAAAACCGTGAGCCGACGCGCTTAGCTTTTGCGCTTGTTGCCGCGGGTCTTTCGGGCCGGGCGCTTCTTCGGCCCCGCTTTGTTGCTAACGCCTTTCGCCTCGGTGATCTGCGGGATGTCCAGCTCCTCATCCGGGCGACGGTTGGTCAGCCACTGCTGGAGAATGGTGAGCAAATTCTGCACTGTCCAGTAGAGGACCAATCCGGAGGCAAAGTTGTATAGGAAAATGATGAAGACCGCCGGAAGCAGGCGGAAAATCTTCTGCTGCAAGGGATCCATATTTGGAGATGAGGGCATCATCCGCATTTGGAAGAACATTGAGACACCCATCAGGATCGGAAGCAGGTTCACCGGAAATCCGCCGATTTCCAAAAGCGTGTCCGGCGCCGAGAGGTCCTGCACCCAGAGGAAGGGCTCGTAGCGGAGTTCGGAAGCGGTCCGCAGCATGTAGAAGAGCCCAATAAAGATCGGCATCTGGATGAGGATCGGGAGGCAGCCAGCTGCCGGATTCACCTTTGCCTCGCGGAAGAGGCGAATGGTTTCCTGCTGCATCTTCTTCGGATCATCCTTGTATTTCTCTTTCAGGGCCTTCATCGGCTCCTGAATCTTGGACATCCGCTTTTGCGACTTGGCTGCCTTGGCCGTTAGGGGCCAGAAGATCAATTTCAGAATAATCGTCATGATGACGATCGACCAACCCCAACTCGGCACCACGCTGTGGATACCGTACATGAGTAACATCAACAGCTTACTGAAAAAGCTGAGGAAACCGAACTGCATGACCAGGTCTTCCTCATTGCCGAGCCGTTGAAGACGAATGTACTCCTTCGGCCCCACATAAAACTGAAAGTCCAGGTCACGACGCTCCCCTGGCTGAAGGGAGCCAACCGCGTAGCCAACCGTGGCCGTCACCCCGGGGCGCCCTTCCAACTCAGGTCCGAGGCCCGTGGTATTGACCGGGTGCACATGGATTTCATTCCCCAAGACGGTGCTGGATAGTACCGAGGTAAAGAACTGGTTTTTTACCGAAGCCCACTCAATCCGCGCGGGTTCGATGACTTCACTGACCGCGGTGCGCGAGCCAATACCGAGAAATCCGGAAGATGAGGTGAAGCGATTGGCCCCGATGAAACGGGCTTTGTCTCCATCGAAGTAACCGGCGTTCAGGAACGTCCCCCGCTTATCGTTAAGCGTTGGCAGGGAAGTTCCCACGTTAAGGTAGATGTTGGCCAATTCGCGGGCCGAGTCTCCGGTATTCTCAAAGGTGGTCCCGTGCAGGATCACGTAGGGGTCGACTTCATCTCCCACGCCGTCATTGATCGAATAGCGGCGAACGATCCGTAAATCGCCAGTTTCCAAAGTAAATTCAATGGCGTCGTCACTCAACTCAGTCACCTCATAGTTGAGGTTAAACTCGCGCAACTGCCCATCACGACGGGCCAGGCTCAGGCTCAAGGCCGGCAGGTAGCCCTGCTCGTTGAAGATAAAATAATCCTCTCCCCCGCGTTTGGTTTGCTTGAAATTGACATGCCGCAGCGCACCCCCGTTGCTGGTAAAGGTAGC
>PWZW01000049.1 GCA_003567255.1 Puniceicoccaceae bacterium
ATTGCGATGGTCGTCTTTCCGGTGGAACGGTCGCCGATGATCAGCTCGCGCTGACCGCGGCCGATCGGGATCATCGCATCCACCGACATAATGCCGGTTTGCAAAGGCTGGTCGACGGATTTCCGGGGGATGATACCCGGGGCAATCTGCTCAACCGGGTAGCGCTCGTCGCTATCCACGGGGCCTTTGCCGTCGACGGGTTGACCGATGGCGTCGACCACACGGCCGAGGAGGCCCTTGCCCACCGGTACGGACAACAGGCGCCCGGTGGTCTTGGCTTCGTCCCCCTCCTTCAAGGCGGAGTAATCTCCGAGAATAATGCTACCCACCTCGCCATCCTCAAGGTTCAGAGCGAGGCCGAAAACATCGTTTCCGAAGTCGATCATCTCATTTGACATCAGCGCCGAGAGGCCGTCGAGCTTGGCCACGCCGTCGGCGATTGCCAAAATGCGGCCAGTATTGGTCTGCTCAACACCCGTATTGAAGTTGGCGATTTCAGTTTCGATTTGCGATAGGATGGAACTCATGGGAAGGACAGGTTTTGCTTAAAAGTGGGTGAGGAAGAGATTATCGGACGTTGGCGGCAAGCCGCTGAAGGCGTCCCTGGACGGAAGCATCGAAGCGGTCGTCACCAATTTGGACCCGAATCCCCGCAATCAGTTCGGGGTTGGTCTTGGTGGTGGACTTGACGGGGTAGCCATAGAGCTCGCTGTAGTAGCGCTCGATGGCCTCGAGCACATCCCCGGAAAGGGCGCTTGCGGATTCGACCACCGCGGTGCGCTTGGCAATCTCCACGCTCAGTAAGCGATGATAGGTCTTGAGCAGTACGCGGAGGTTCGAAGGGGGTGCCTTTCGGAGAGAGGCGAGCACTCCAGATACGCACTCACTGGAGACCTCTCCATCTACGATGGAAAGCTGGACCAGTTTTTTGGCGAAACGCAGGATTTTTTTATCTGGGCGCATGGAAATTCAAAAAGATCAATTGCGGCTTTCCGCCAATTCACGGGCGGCACTTTCTCCGAAGCTGGAACGCTCCGCATCAGAAAGCTCTTTGCTAAGGACTTTGGCACTGGTGGCAACGACGAGTTGCGCGACTTCCTGCCGCACATCGGAAAGCATTTTCTTTCGTTCCACCTCCGTGGCTTCACTTGCTTTCCGGATGATGGCTTCCGCCTTTGCTGCGGCCTCATTTGTACGCTTGTCCAGAAGTTCCTTGGCCTGGTCGCGAGCTTCCGCGAGGATACGCTGCCCCTCAATGGTTGCCTTTTTGATCGTTTCGGCACGCTCCTGCTCAGCCTTGGCCAGCTGATCTTTCATGTCCTCGGCGTACTGCAGCCCGTCAGAGATTTTTTTCTGTCGATCATCAAGGGTGGCAAGGACCGGTTTGACCGCCAAGAAGTACAGCACGGTCGCAACAATCAGGAAATTAATGATCTGAGCGACCAGCGTGTTGAGCGTTACGCCAAACTGCCCGGATATTTCCGAAATCAATCCACCGCTTCCCTCAGCATCAACCACCGGTAAATCGGTGGCTGCCGGCACGCCATAGACCGCCGAGGCGGCGAAAAGAGATAGAAGACAAATCGATACGGGTCTCATAAATTTAACGGACGTTTGGATGGCACGGAAAACGGGGAGGACGGTAAGCGACGCCCAACCCCGAAGGGCGGGCGTCTCACCAAAACAACTTATGACTTAGTTTGCGTAAGGTGCACCAAAGTTACCAAGGAAGATCGCGAAGAAGATGATCGCTTCAGCGAAAGCCATCGCGATGATGGACTGGACCAGAACCTTAGGCGCGGCCTCGGGGTTGCGGCCGACAGACTCACAGGCCTTGTAGCCGATGATACCAATGCTGATCGGCACGGCAAGCGCGGCGAAAGCAACGTGAAGTTGTCCAGAGATCATGGATTGAGCGAAGATAATGAATTCTAACATAATACGGTGATGTGTTTGAGTTTGATACTTAGTTGGTTTCAGCGCCGTCCACGTTTATGCTCATGGTCCCGACGGGTGAAAGGGATTTAAAGGACTTTAGTGAGCGTGGTCCTCCTCGTGGTTCGTGAGCAAACCGACATAGATGGCGAACAAAAGGGTGAAAATGAGTGCCTGCACCGCACCCACCAATACTTCGTAAAAGTAGAAAATGGAGGGGATTACGAAAGGCGCCATGTTCGTCATGGAAACCAGAAGGTTTTCCCCACCGAAGATGTTTCCGTAGAGGCGAAAGGAAAGTGATACCGGCCGAAAAGCGATGGAAATGACTTCAATGAAGCCAACCAGAATAAAGATCGGAATGAGGGCAAGAAAGATGACCTTTGGTGTCTCCCTCTTGTCCGCCTTGTTGCCGAAAAGCTCCCATATAAAGAAGCGGGGACCCACCACCTTAAGGGAGATGACCAACCATGCAATCATGGCAACGCAAGCCATGCCCAGGGTGGTGTTTAAGTCGGAGTTTGCCGGACGCATCCAGTACTTGAGGTTACCATTGTCATCGTAGTAGCCAAAAGATCCCACACCCGGCAGAAGGCCGC
>PWZW01000231.1 GCA_003567255.1 Puniceicoccaceae bacterium
CCGCTGAACAGACGCACGCCTGGGAGGTCGTCGCCGAATTGAGCCAGGCTCCCGGCAATTTAACGGTCACGCCCGAGGGGCGGGTTATTTTCAGCATACACCAGCACTTTGAACCAGAGTTGCGCATGGCGGAGCTCGACCCGGCCGATCCAACACAAATGATTCCTTTCCCCAACGCGCCCATGGCCTTGGACATGCGCGATATACCGCTGGCACTCAACAGCGTCCTCGGTGTGCAAACCGACCGCAACGGCATCGTCTGGATGCTGGACAATGCCATGCGCGACGGGATCGTACCCAAACTTGTGGGCTGGAAACCGGGCAAGGACGGTGGAAGCATACATCAGGTAATTTACCTGCCCGAGCCCGCGGTGGTCGGTGATCCCTTCCTCAATGATCTCGCGGTGGACAGCGAGCGCGGCTTCATCTACATCGCAGATACCAGCCGCTCAGGTGAGCCCGCGTTGATTGTGGTGAACTTGAAAACAGGCCTGGCACGGCGCGTATTGGAAAACCACGTCAGCGTACGGGCCGAGGATGTGACCATGATCGCCGGTGGTCAGGAAGTGGCGATCCTCCAACCGGATGGCTCAACCGTAAATCCCAAGGTCGCCGTAAACCCCATCGCTCTCGACGGAGAGATGGACTATCTCTACTATGGTCCGATGACGGGGACGAAACTTTACCGTATCCCCACCGCTGTGCTCCGCGACTTTGATTTGGGAGAAACCGCCCTCAGCGACGCGGTGGAAGTGTGGGCAGAGCGGCCCTTCTCCGATGGTATTTCCATCGATCTTGAAGGAAATATTTACATCAGTGCGGTCGGCAAGAATGAGGTCGGCGTGATTCGCGCCGAGACACGCGCCTACGAAACGCTGTTCCGCGATGAACGGCTTCAATGGCCGGACGCTTTCAGCTTTGGCCCGGATGGCTTCATGTACGTCGCAGTCAATCAACTACATAAGGGTCCCGTCCTGAACGCGGGTGAAGACGAAACCGAGCCGCCGTTTTGGATCATCCGGTTTAAACCGCTCGCGCCGGGAATTGTCGGGCGGTAGGCGCGGACTTTGCGACGGTGTTTCCGGGAGGAGCGCGTACCCATGACGTGGGCAACGTAGCTGGGTTGGCTCTGCCGCCCAGCCGCGGTGGACCCGGAAGGCGACTGCGAAGGACGCGGCAATCATCGGAACGGCAGTCGCCGGTCCGCTACGCCGAATCGCCGCAATCTAAGTCGTAGCAACCGTAGTGCCAGCGCATTCGTAGCGGGAGCGCGACAGCGATGCCGACAACTGCGGATAGGCCAGCGCTCAGCCTGTCTACCGCAGTGCCGGAACGGCGTTCGCCGATCCGCTACAAATGCAGCCGCGATGGACCCGGAAGGCGACTGCGGAGGACGCCGTAAGCATCGGAACCGCAGTCGCCGATCCGACTATTGCAAAACCGCCATCGCGCGGGTTTCACCGATGCGGTCGATGAGCTGTTGCTCAAAAAGACTCTCTGGTTCGACCGGCCCATCCGGGCTTTCGATGTGTCCACTACCCATAACCGCGTAGCCAAAGTACTTGCCTTCCTGAGGAGTTTCCCAAAACCCTGCGCGTGTATTAGCATACCACAGACTACGGGTGCCGTGATCACGCGCGGCGTCGCCAATAAAGCCGATGGCAAAATTGTTTTCACCATCGGTTTCGGGATTAAAGACCACGATATTACGAGCGTCACAATTCCACATCAGCGCGTTGGCTCCAGCCCATCCATGGCCAGTGCCCGAATCTCCGCGATTGATTGCGGCGAGTGCGCCATCGCGGGTAACCACCCGGTCAAACAGCACGCCAGTGGTCCACCGGTGGTGGGGTTCAGATTGCCCACCGCGGACGGCGGTACAACGGACAAATGCGAAGGGGCCTTGATTGCGCGCGCCGGTCGCAAAGTCGTGCCGGCCGTCCTCCGAATAGCAATTGTAAAAGAGGTGGAGCCCGCCCCCGCCGATGTTAAAGGCGTAGCGCAAGCCGCCATGATACCCGCCAACCGGCTCGAGATTTTTAGAATCCCGGACGGTGATGCTTTGGGTATGATTCTGCAGAGTAACGGCGGCGAAGGAGACGTGCAATACGGTGACGTCGCGTACCCAGCTGTGCTTGGTCCCTTCGACCTGCACACCATTACGATAATTCCTAAAGTCCGCACCCCGCCGCCCGGGTGGGGCCTCGGTGTTGTAGTTGGAAACAAGGGCGATGCCTTCGATGCCCGACTGAGTCCCCAGGCTGCTCATGTCCACCTTGTAAACCATGCCTCCACCATGTTCTTCGGCGATGGATTGCGGTAACGCAGTGTTGAATGCAATTTCGTTTCCGTCGATCGCAGTAATTTGGCGAATGTGATTTAACTGGTAAGCGCTCGCAGACCATGGACGCTTGAAGGCACCCTGCTCGCCACCGCGGATGTGCCGCAGGCGCTGGCCCATCCCAATCGCCTCGATCCAAGCGTCGTTGGTGGTTTTGCGCACGCTGACGAAGTCGCCCACAG
>PWZW01000120.1 GCA_003567255.1 Puniceicoccaceae bacterium
CCTTTTCGGTCATGGCTAAAGGCAAAGAAGTGTTCCTACACCTCAACCAAAGCGGTTTCATTCTTTTCATTATTCTTCTCTTTGTGTGTTTTCCGCTATGCTGGATCCCCTGGCTCATAGGCGACTGCAAGGCCGCCAAACCTTTGGATTGAGGAATTCACGCAAGGCCGATCTTCCGCCATTCCAGGCCAAGCGTTCCCTTTACATCGGTTTCATTTCACCAAGATCACCCCATCGGGGCCTCTGCTCCGCCCGACGCTCAACTTTCAAAAAGCAAAATTCTGGTTTTTCGATTCGACGCAATCAAGGAGCACCCCACCCTTTGAGTCATGTCCAATCAACTGTCCAAAGCAGCCAGTCTTTATCTACGTCAACACCAAGACAATCCAGTGCATTGGTATGAGTGGGGAGAGGCGGCGTTAGCCGCAGCTCAATCGGCAAACAAACCCTTACTCGTCTCCATCGGCTATTCCGCGTGCCACTGGTGCCACGTCATGGCGCGGGAGTGCTTCGAAGATGATTATATCGCCAACCTGATGAACCAGCACTTCGTCTGCATCAAAGTTGATCGCGAGGAGCGGCCTGACATTGATCAGGTCTACATGGAAGCGGTACAAATGCTCCAACAGCAGGGTGGATGGCCGCTGAATGTTTTTTGCTTCCCGGACGGACGGCCCTTCTTTGGCGGCACCTATTTCCCCCCTAAAGACCGAGGCAATGGCATGATTCCCTGGCCCCAGCTACTCATGCGGATTGCCGACTACTACAAACGGCAACGCAGCGAACTCGAAGAAAACGCCACCGCTATTCAAAAAAACATCGAGGCCAACAGCACCGGTCAGGAAGCTCAAGAAGAAGCTGGGTGGGATCCCTCCATTCTATTGACTGCGGCCAAGGGCATTTGCGGAAACCATGACAAACGCTACGGAGGCTTCGGCAAAGCTCCGAAATTCCCACAGGCAATGAGCTTAAACTTTTTAATCTCGCTGAGAAATTCCAAGGCCGTCGAATCTGACCCTACCTTTGCCAGGGAAATCGATGAGGTGGTTCAGCTAAACCTTAGAGCCATCGCACATGGGGGTATTTTTGACCAAATTGGTGGTGGTTTTGCTCGATACAGTATCGATGATTATTGGCTCATTCCGCATTTCGAAAAAATGCTCTACGATAATGCACTGCTTATCACGACTTACCTCCGCGCTTGGTTACGCTACCGTAATCCTCTTTTTAAGGCAGTCGTTGAAGAAACGATTACATGGCTCGACCGGGAAATGCGAAATGGCACCGGTGGCTACTGCGCAGCTTTGGACGCGGATTCAGATGGGGGCGAAGGCAAATTTTATACGTGGACTCCGGACGAGGTGAACGCTGTATTGGGCGCCGCGAATGCAAAGTTATTTTGCCAAGCCTATAACCTCACAGAATCCGGAAATTTTGAACACGGCCGCTCTAATCCGGCACTCACCGCGGCAGACTTTGCCCACCGTGAGCGACTCAAGCCTTTAAGAGCCAAGTTGCTTAAAGCACGCATGGCCCGAGTGAAACCCGAGAGGGATGCCAAGCAAGTCACGACGTGGAATGCCCTTGCCGCCGCGTCTTTGGCAGAGGCCGGATTTTACGGTATGCATGAAGGTTGGCTCCTCCGCTCAAAAGATATTCTCGACTTCATTTGGGAGCAGGCCAGCAACCAATCGCTGATAAATCTAAAACTCAAGGCAGTGTACTACCCGGAGGGAGGCGCTCAAGTAGAAGGCTATTTACATGATTATGCCACCTTCGGAGATGCCTGCCTGACTTTTGCTGCTTATGCCGAGTGCGCTAAACCAAACTCCGCTGCAGTTTATCTTGAGCGTGCCACCGCCTGTGGAGATGCTATCCTTGATAATTTTTTTGACGAACAAAACCCCGGATGCTTTCTCACTGCCACAGGCTTCGACACCCCAGTTGCTCGACGTAAGGATTGGTACGATAACGCAACCCCTTCTGGAAACAGCAGTCTATTGCACCTTTTCCACGGCTTGTACGCACTCAAAGGCGAAGCTCGATATAAAGCGCTCATCCATCGTACGCTACCCGCCTTTTCCAGCTACGCAAGCCGTGTCGCGATTGGCGTCGGCCATGCCCTCTCTGCGGCTACTGAAATCGCGATGGGTAGTGTGGTCGTAAAGTTCGGATGCAAGGCTCCAATCGATGCACTTCGCGAAGCCCTCTCCAATCGCCCCTACCGGCGCACGTTCCTTCTCCCCGCCAAAAGTGAGGACTCAGTACCCGCAGGACACTTCCAGGTATGTATTGGTTCTCAGTGCTTGCGATCCACCGAGTCAATTCAAGAGCTAGTGGACACTATCAGCGGCTGATCAGCCCACGGCCCCTTCCGGCCTCCGCGTGTGGACCTCCAAGGATTTCTGGATTAGGAGGGTTTGGACCACGAGAAAGGGCTCACCAATTAAGGTGAGCCCTTTGTAAACTTTGCTGATCGAGGGTTTATTCTTCGACCTGAACCGAAATCCGACGATTCG
>PWZW01000112.1 GCA_003567255.1 Puniceicoccaceae bacterium
TAACGATCTGGACCACCAAGACGTCTTCAAATTGATCGACGATAAGCCCGGGCAGATAGTCAGCATCCGACCAAACCAACCGGCGGACGGTCCCTGGTGCACGCCGATCAATGGCGTCGGTTAGCGCTTGGCGCAGGTACTCCTCGTCGAAAGCGATACCGTGTGCACGGGAAAACCGCCGCCACGGGATTTGCGACTTTGCGTTGTAAACTCCCGACCCGAGGCAGTTACCGCGCGCATCGTAGAGCGGACAGGCCAGTCCGCTGTGAGCCTCTGGTAGGGTTTCGGTCAGTTCGTTTGCGTAGACCCAGGGATGTCCCCCGAGAACGCGGGGGCGCCTCACGTCTTTGCGAAGTTGGAGTTTTGGCGTGTTACCGGCTTGGTTCATGGATAAGGAAAAAATGTGCGGGTCTTGATGCGGGACGATACGCGGAAAGGCTAGCGTGCCCGGGAAAAGAAATAAGTGGCGAGCCCGAGCATCACCGCGTTGGGGATCCAGGCGGCGAGGCGCGGATCAATCAGGGCCCTGGCGCCGAGAATATTGGCCACGCTGATCAGGACATAGAAGAAGGCGAACCAGCCGATGCATTTGGCAACGCCAATCATTGGATTGGTCCGTACGCCGGAGACGGCAAAAGGGACTGCGATGCCGACAATCACCAAGCAGCTGAAGGGGGCGGCCAGCAAGCCATGGTAGCGCACGAGGTAGGCCCGGACGTTAGGATTTTCCTCTGGCGCAACGGTCTCAATCACATTTCTGAGCTCAAAGAGGGAGAGATCCTTGGGGCGTTTGTAGAGGGTCAGCATGAGCACGGGGTCTTCGGTAAACTCGGTAAATTCGTGGCGGTCAAACGAGCGCATGCGCAGCGGATCGTTCGTCACGGGGTCAAATATGAGCTCGCGTCCGTCGATGAAGACCCAATGGCCATCAACGTCATCGTAATAAGCCTCGCGCGCAGAGACACGAAGCAGTTCTTGGCCCTCTGGAGAGCGTTCGTGGACGGTCACGCCGAGCCCCAACCATGCTCTTTCGCTGAAGCGGTTCATAAACCAGATGCGCCCGGTCTTTGGATTATCGAAACCGAGGTTGTAGATGAGCCCGATGTCACGGACCTCACGAGTTTCCTCTTGGGCGGCGAATTCCAAGTTTGCGTAAAAGGTCCTGCTTTGCTCGACGGTACGGGGAACGAGGTCTGCGGATATATAAAAAAGCGCCGCGGAAAGGAGGAGGCCTACGCCCCACATGGGTAAACTCATGCGGAGTAAGCTGCGTCCAGCCGCCCGCATGGCGATTATCTCGTTGTTGCGGTGGAGCGAGCCCAGGGAGATTAGGATGGAGACCAAAAATGCGATGGGGAGCACGGCCGGGACAAACGAGGGTATGCGGAGCGCAAAGTAGAGCACGATCATTTCGAAGCTCGCCCCGTAATCGAGTAAATCGGGAAGCGCATCGTACATGTTTTGCAAGATGAGTAGTCCGAGGACAACGGCTATGGTCAGCGCAAAAGCGCTCAGCCATTCCTTAAAAATATAACGTGCGAGGATACCCATAGGATTTACAAGCTCTGCAGCATGCCAAGAGAATGGCTACATGCACGGATTTTTTTCTGGAATAAAACCTGCATATGTCTGTTGGTAGGCTAAGGGATGTCCAAAATAAAAATAAAAGACTACTGGAATTCGAGACTTGGGGTCATTCTGGCCGTGTCTGGAAGCGCGGTAGGTCTGGGTAATTTTTTACGTTTTCCCGGCCAGGTTGCGGAGTACGGTGGGGGTGCCTTCATGGTTGCTTACTTTATTTCGTTTTTGCTGCTGGGCTTACCGGTTTGCTGGGCGGAGTGGGTTCTGGGGCGTCGTGGGGGGAACCTCGGATTTAACTCTGGGCCCTCGATTTTGGCAGCGGTGGTTCAAAAACCCCGCTACCGTTATTTAGGCATCGTTGCGGTGGTGATCCCCACCGTCATTTACATGTATTACGTTTTGATTGAGGCTTGGTGCTTGGCCTATGCGGTAAATTACCTTTTTGGGGACATGAATTTTGCCAACTCTGGAGAGGCGAGTGCCTTTTTTGGAAACTTGGTTGGCATTAACGAGAACGGCTCCGCAATCAGCTTTGGTCTGAGTCAGGTAGGCTTTTATGCGCTGATTGTCTTTCTTTTAAACTTTTTGCTTATTTATCGGGGGATATCGAGGGGCATCGAAATTGTTTGCAAGTGGGGGATGCCCACCCTGGTCATCCTCGCCTTTGTTGTCTTGATCCGGGTGCTGACCCTCGGCACTCCAGACCCCGAACATCCCGAACGAAGTATCAACAACGGGCTCGGGTTTATGTGGAATCCAACTAAGGTGGTCCTACAGGAGCGCCCTGCGGAGGACGTGGTATGGCAAACGGTACCAGTGGATCAGCTTTTTCCGGGGGACTCTCCGGAGCGGCGGGCAGCAGTGCAGGCCCGCGCCCAGGGGGACGATAATCTCCGGCTTGTGGAAATTTCGATTTGGGCGCAGTTGGCGCGACCGCAGCTTTGGCTGGCCGCAGCCTCCCAAATTTTCTTTTCCCTCTCGGTTGGATTTGGGGTGATCATTATTTACGCCTCATATTTGAGGCGGCGGGACGACGTGGTGCTGAGTGGCTTGACGGCCTCCAGCACGAATGGGTTTTGTGAAGTGGCCCTTGGTGGGTTGATCAGTATACCCGCTGCCGTGGCCTTCTTTGGGGTATCTGGACTGGCTGCCATAGGCTTGAGTAGTTTTGGCATTGGGTTTAATGCCCTGCCGATGGTGTTCGCGCAAATGCCTGCGGGTATGTTTTTTGGCTTTCTTTTCTTCTTTTTGCTATTCTTGGCAGCGCTGACGAGCTCGCTCTCGATGCTCCAGCCCGGGGTGGCGTTTTTGGAAGAATCGCTCTCCATTAACAAACGCCAGGCAGTGGCGCTTCTCGGGTTTATTACCGCGACCGGTGGGAGCTTTGTGCTGTACTTTAGCGAGGATTTAAAGGCGCTCGATACCATTGATTATTGGGTGAACAACCTGCTCATGGTTTCGCTCGCGACCATCACGATCCTTATTTTTGGGTGGGTCATCGGAGTTAAGGAAGGCCTGCGGCAGGCGAACCGGGGAGCCTTGCTCAAACTCCCCAAAGCTTTCGGCTGGATAATGAAGTACGTGACCCCGTTGTTTTTGGTGGTTATCCTTGGACGCTGGATCCTGGCTGATGTGGTCGGCCTAAGCTTTGGTGTCGGCGGTGACGGGGTGGTGAATAAGTACGTCAAAGACTTACTAGGTCAGCCAAACTTAATCGCCTGGGCGCAAGCCGGGTTCGGTGTAGGCGAGCCCAACTTGATCGCATGGTTGAGCGTCGGCCTTATGGGTTTGGTCGCTTGTTTTGTTTTGCTAAACCTTTTACCCGCATCCCGTTTTTACCGGACTTTGGATGAAGGTGAAAAAGGAAGGGAGGAATCAAAGTGACGACATTGGGCCTGATCATTATGATTGTTTCCATCGGCATCATGAGCGGGCTGTTTGGGTGGACGATATACAAGGTGTTGACGCTTCCGGACCTAAATGAAGGCACGGACACGGAGGCCGATGGGGACGCACCGGATTCGAAGGTATGATGAGTCCTCGAATGGTTCGGTCAGAGCAAACTGCCAACGGTTGAAGCGCGCTTTTCGAGTTGAGCAGATTGTCCGTTAGCCGGAGGAGTGCTCCGCTTGCGTGGCCGACGTTGAATCAGGGGTGACCCCCGGGAAGGGAGCTCGTGGCTGCGGCTAGTTTTTTGTAATCCACTCCATGATGCTGTCGAGGTCCTTAAAGTCTTCGACGATGAGGTCGGCGCCCGCTGAGGCGAGCCGGTCTTGGGCCCCTGGGTAGGAGGCGATGCCAAGTGAACGTGCGCCGAGTGCCTTGGCGCAGGCAATGTCGTGCTCGGTGTCTCCGATGAGGACGACTTGATCCGCCGGGAATCCGTGGCCAAACGAATCTGCAATGTATTGTTGCGTAACCGGGGGAAGGTCCATGCGGTCAAAGCCGTCGTCCGCAAAGGCCCCGAAGGTAAAATAATCCCAAAGCTGAAATTGCCCCAGTTTTATCTGAGCACCCTTGCGGAGATTTCCGGTCAGGAGTCCTTGTGCGAAAGCCGGGGACACGGCCGCCCGCTCGATCATTTTTTCGACACCCGGAATCAGTGCAGAGTATCCGCTTTGAAAAGCTTCTGGCAAGGATTCCAAATAAGCCTGAATCAGTGCCTCGGCGTGCGTTTCCGGATCGAGGTTAAAATGCCGCAAGACTGCGTCGGCCAGCCAGCGGTCGGTGCGGCCCTTCCAATCGCCAATGGCGGAGAGTTTACCACCCTCGATGCCGAGTTTGCCAATCGCCGCGTCGAACGCCCGCACCCCTGCGCCATCAGTGGACAGGATGGTGCCGTCAATGTCCCAGATCAAAACGTATTCAGGTGCGTGGATCGGTGTGCTGTCTGAAGAAGCCATGGAGGGTAGCTTCGATCTTGTTAGCAAAGCTGCAACCTAAAGTGTGCGAAAGTCGCTCTTCCAAACGGGGGCTTGATTAGAGTGGCAACGATCATACAAGCTTTTGCCAAACAAGCGTTTGAAAAAGTTTTCAGGAGATTTTGGCGGTCGCATGTTTGACAAGCGGGTAAATCGCTCACAAACGTTTAAGCATGGAGATTGTTGCATATTTAAAGCCCCACTGCGGATGGAGCATGGGCGTGAGAGCGATTATGAAAAAGTACGGGCTCGAGTACGAGGACCGAGACATCATTAATAATCCGGACATTTATGCCGAAATGGTGGCAAAATCCGGCCAACCGCTTTCCCCTTGCGTTGAAATCAACGGCGAGATGCTTGCCGACGTGAGTGGTGAGGAAGTTGAAAACTTTTTGTTGGCCAACGGCTTGGTTTCGCCAAGCAATGAAGAAGCTGACGCTCCGACCAACGCTCCCTGTACGGATGAAGAGCACGAAGCCATGCGCTCCCGCTCCATCCGCTTCTTCTAGGAGCGCAGGCGCGTTTTGCTGCTGAATTAAGGCTCAGCGAAACACACACCGGGACAGCGATGGCCCGTTTTACAATTAAGTTGGTGCGAAACCTCTGATTTCTGGAGCTGTACACCCTCCGAAATTTTCGTAGACAGACCTGCACTATCAACTAGGTTCCCATACTTGCGCCACTTTCAAGGCGACGACTGCAAACTTTTTGACACGCTTATTATGGAAAAAAAGACCCTCCCACCCAAGGCCCAAGGGCTATATGATCCACGTTTTGAACACGACAACTGCGGTGTTGGTTTTGTCGTTGATATGAAGGGGCGCAAATCTCATTCAATCGTTCAGAGTGCTTTGGAAATTTGTGTGAACCTCGACCACCGTGGTGGGTGTGGTTGTGATGCCAATACCGGAGATGGTGCTGGCTTGTTTATGCAACTCCCCCACAACTTCTTCAAAGAAGTTTGCCCAAAGGAGTGTGGATTCGAAGTGCCTGAGGAAGGTACTTACGGAGTTGGGTTTATTTTCCTTTCGAAAGATGAGGATGAGCGTTCCCGCGAAGAAGCTATCATTGAGAAGATCATCAAGGAAGAGGGGCTGGACTTTATCGGATGGCGGGACGTACCGGTCAACCGCAGCACCCTGGGCAAAGCATCCGCCGAGTGTGAGCCAGCGATGAAGCAGGTATTCATCGGGCGCGGCCAAGCCATTAAGGATACGCTCACCTTTGAGCGTAAATTGTACATCATTCGGCGAGTCGCGACCAACCGCATTCGCTACCAAGGTGCGGACGAAGAGTCCTTCTTTTACGTCAGTTCCCTTTCTTCGCAGACAATGACCTACAAGGGGATGCTGACCACCGAACAGCTCACCCATTATTTCCCGGACCTGCACCACCCGGCCATGGACAGTGCAATGGCGCTCGTGCATAGTCGCTTCAGCACGAATACCTTCCCCAGCTGGCCACGGGCGCAGCCTTTCCGTTACATGAGCCACAATGGTGAAATTAACACCGTGCGGGGGAACGAAAATTGGTTGCACGCCCGCCAGATGCAACTGGCGTCGAAGGTGTTTGGAGACGATTTCAAAAAGCTCGTCCCGATCATCCGCGAAGACGGCAGTGACTCTCAAAAATTTGATAACTGTTTGGAATTCCTTGTTTTGGCCGGGCGGAGCCTTCCCCATGCGGTCATGATGATGATCCCGGAGCCTTGGGAGCGACATGAGAACATGCCGCAATCCAAGCGGGACTTCTATGAATTCCACGCCTGCATGATGGAGCCTTGGGATGGGCCCGCCTCAATTGCCTTTTCTGATGGTGTCCAAATAGGAGCGGTCCTCGACCGCAATGGCCTGCGCCCCTCCCGCTACTACGTGACGAAGGATGATAAAGTAATCATGGCCTCTGAAGTGGGGGTGCTTGCGGCAGTGAAGCCCGAAGATGTGGTTAAAAAAGGACGTCTTGAGCCCGGCCGCATGTTTCTCGTGGATACCAAGGCGGGACGCATTCTTGGTGACAGTGAGGTCAAGGAATCCGTCGCTGCGGAAAAACCCTACGGTGAATGGTTGAAGGAAAATTTAATTTCCGAAACAGAGCTTCCTGAACCGTCGGCTGAAATTGCAGATGACTTTGCCACCATTCGGCAGCGTCAGCGTGCCTTTGGGTATACCTACGAGGATTTGCGCTTCATCCTTGCGCCTAGCGCCGAGCAGGGCAAGCAACCGCTCGGCTCCATGGGGAATGATGCTCCGTTGGCCGTGCTTTCGGACAAGCCTCAGCTGCTTTATAACTATTTTAAGCAGCTCTTCGCTCAAGTGACCAACCCGCCGATCGATCCGATTCGCGAAGAGTTGATCACTTCCAGTATTTCTTTCATCGGCTCTGAGGGTAACTTAGTTGAGCCAAGTGCGGAAAACTGTCGGATGATCAAGTACGAGAGTCCGCTTCTCGACAACCGTCAGGCCGCTCAACTCAAGGAAGTGGACGCGCCTGGCTTCCGTTCGGCCACACTACCGATTCACTTTGTTCCAGAGAAAGGTGGTTTAAACCCGGGGCACAACAGCATCGCTGAGCCAAACATCAGTGGCCGGGGTTTGGAAGCTGCCTTGGATCGCCTCTTTGAGCGGGCGGATTCCGCGATCGCCGATGGCGTGAATGTGCTCATCCTGTCTGACCGCACGGTTAAGGAAGGGCGCAGCCCGATTCCCGCATTATTGGCCTGTGCGGCCCTGCACCACCACCTGATCCGCGAAGGAACCCGCACCAAGGTATCGATCGTCATCGAATCCGGTGAGCCTCGTGAAGTGCACCACTTTGCACTCCTCATTGGTTACGGGGCGGATGCGATCAATCCTTACCTCGCGCTGGAAACGGTCCGCAACCTCGTCGCTGAGGGAGACATCGATCAACCCGCAGATAAAGCCTGCGCCAATTTCCTCAAGGCGAACATGGCTGGGGTTATTAAGACAATGTCGAAAATGGGCATATCCACAGTGGCTAGCTACCGCGGAGCTCAAATCTTCGAAGCCATAGGGCTTTCCCAGGCTGTCATTGACAAGTACTTCACTAAAACGGCGACCCGGGTAGAGGGCATCGGCCTTGCTGCGATTGCCAAAGAAGCCTATATGCGTAGCAGCACGGCCTTCGATTCAAGAGGTGCGGAAACCGAACTTGATCCAGGAGGTATTTACCAATGGCGCGCCGGTGGAGAGCGGCACCTCTTCAACCCGACCACCATTCACAAACTACAGAAAGCCACTCGTTTGGGTGACTACGCTGTCTTCCGCGAGTATTCAACCGCGATTGATGATCAATCGCGTGAGATGTTCACCCTCCGCGGTTTGATGGAATTCAAGGTGGATGAGTCCAAGAGCATTCCCGTAGAAGAAGTGGAATCAGCGGAATCTATCGTAAAACGCTTCAAAAGCGGGGCTATGTCCTATGGTTCCATTAGTAAAGAGGCGCACGAAGCCTTGGCGATTGCCATGAACCGAATCGGCGCAAAGTCGAATACCGGGGAGGGTGGTGAAGATATTGACCGCTTCACTCCGGATGCAAATGGAGATAGCCGCCGATCTGCAATCAAACAAGTGGCCTCTGGCCGCTTTGGAGTAACCAGTTTCTATTTGGTGAACTCCGACGAAATTCAGATCAAGATCGTGCAGGGTGCCAAGCCCGGTGAAGGCGGAGAGTTGCCTGGGCACAAAGTGTTGCCGCCGATCGCAAAAACGCGTGGCACCACTCCTGGCGTTGGCCTCATCTCCCCACCTCCCCACCACGACATTTACTCGATTGAGGATTTGGCGGAGCTGATCCACGATCTCAAAAACGCAAACGTGAATGCTCGCGTAAACGTGAAGCTGGTTTCTGAGGTGGGTGTCGGTACAATTGCCTCCGGAGTCGCTAAAGCCAAAGCGGACGTTGTCCTCATCTCCGGGTACGACGGCGGTACAGGAGCGTCTCCCCGCTCGAGCATCCAGCACGCCGGTGCTCCTTGGGAGCTTGGCTTGGCTGAGACCAACCAAACGCTCTTGCTGAACGATTTGCGCAGCCGGATTTCGGTGGAGACCGACGGCCAGCTAAAAACCGGCCGCGACGTAGCGATTGCCTGTTTGCTTGGTGCGGAAGAGTTTGGTTTTGCGACCGCTCCCCTCGTTACGCTCGGGTGTTTGATGATGCGTGTGTGTCAAAAAAACACCTGCCCGGTGGGAGTGGCTACCCAGGATCCAAACCTGCGCAAGAAGTTCATGGGCGCTGCCGACTCGGTAGTGAATTTCATGAATTACGTAGCCGAAGAGCTGCGCGAGTACATGGCAAAACTCGGGTTCCGCACGATCAATGAAATGGTTGGCCGTGTGGACAAGCTTGAAATGCGCAAGGCAGTGGACCACTGGAAGGCCAAAGGGCTCGATTATTCGAAAATTCTCTACAAGCCAGAAGTTGGGCCTGAAGTGGGCACCTACTGCCAGCACAAGCAAGACCACCTGCTCGACCGTGCACTGGACAACACCGAGCTGCTTAAGCGCTGCGAACCCGCTATTGAAAGGGCCGAGCCGGTTACCGTTGATTTGCCCATCGTAAACACCAACCGCGTGGTCGGCACCATCCTCGGTTCGGAGATTTCCCGCCGCTACGGCATGGACGGACTCCCGGAAGATACGGTCAAATTAAACTTCAAGGGGTCTGCTGGGCAGAGTTTGGGCGCATTCCTCCCCAAGGGGGTGACTATCAGCGTGGAGGGCGACACCAACGATTACCTTGGGAAAGGCCTTTCCGGTGGAAAACTCATTGTCTTCCCTTCGAAGCAAGCACCCGAATCCTTTGTTGCGAGTGAAAATATCATCACGGGTAACGTCACCCTCTACGGGGCGACGGGTGGAGAGATTTACGTCGCCGGTATCGCAGGTGAGCGATTCTGCGTGCGGAATTCCGGTGCGCACGCCGTCATCGAAGGAGTTGGAGACCATGGCTGCGAATACATGACCGGTGGTTCCGTCGTTTGCCTTGGTGGCACCGGGCGCAACTTTGCAGCTGGTATGTCCGGTGGCGTCGCTTACATGCTCGACGAGAAGAACGACTTCGAGGCGGAGCACTTGAATGCTGCCATGGTAAACGTCTACCGCTTAATTGAGTGCCAGGACAAGGAAATCGCCGAAGTGAAGGCGCGCATCGAAAAGCATGTGGCCTACACCGGTTCTGTGAAAGGGCAGTACGTCCTCGACAACTGGCAAGAGATCTTACCGCAGTTTGTGAAAGTCCTTCCGCAGGACTACGAACGCGTCGTCAACGCGGTTTCCCGTGCCGAAGAACGTGGCCTGAAAGGCGATGAAGCCATCCAAGCTGCCTTTGAGGAAAACGTGAAAGCCGGACATTGATTCACCCTTAGACACCTTAAAAAGATATGGGAAAAGCAACAGGATTTATGGATTACCAGCGGCAGACGGTCGCTGATCGCGCACCTCTGGAACGGGTAAAAGACTGGGACGAAATCCACGAGCATTTCGTTGAGGACAAGCTCAAGGAGCAAGGTGCCCGGTGTATGGATTGCGGTACGCCGTATTGCCATACCGGAATGACCCTCAGCTCTATGGCGAGCGGTTGTCCGATCAACAACCTCATTCCGGAGTTTAACGACCTGGTGTATCGGGGCAAGTGGAAGGATGCCTTCCACCGGCTCATGAAGACCAACAACTTTCCGGAGTTCACCGGCCGCGTTTGTCCGGCCCCTTGCGAAGGCTCCTGTGTTTTGGGAGTGATCGAACCACCGGTCACGATCAAGAACATCGAATGTGCAATCATCGATAAGGCTTGGGAAGAGGGTTGGATGGTACCGAATCCCCCGAAAGAGCGCACCGGTAAGAAGGTTGCGGTCGTGGGATCGGGACCTGCCGGACTGGCCGCTGCCGACCAGCTGAACAAAGCCGGACACTTGGTGACCGTTTTCGAACGTGCGGATCGTGTCGGCGGCTTGCTCATGTATGGGATTCCTAACATGAAACTTGAAAAAGACGTGGTCACACGCCGGGTAAAGATCATGGAAGACGAAGGCATTGTCTTTAAAACCAACGTAGAAATTGGCAAGACGATGAGTTCGAAAGAGCTGCTTGACGATTTTGATTCGGTGATTCTTTGCTGCGGAGCAACCAAACCGCGCGACCTTCCCATCGAAGGTCTCCAGTTCAAAAACATTCGTTTCGCCATGGAGTTCCTCGGGCCAAACACCAAGGAGCTTTGGGACGTGCGCGAAGGGAAGGGTCAGCAATTCAGCGAACTCGCCAAGGGTAAAAATGTGGTGATCATCGGTGGCGGTGACACGGGCACCGACTGTGTGGGCACAAGCATTCGCCATGGCTGTGAGACAGTCACGCAGCTTGAGATCATGCCCAAGCCTCCAGAAGAGCGTGCAGCCAACAACCCCTGGCCGGAGTGGCCTAAGGTCTACAAAATGGACTACGGGCAAGAGGAAGCGGCCGAGATATTTGGTGACGATCCCCGTCAGTACCTTGTGACTGCCAGCAAGTTTGAGGGTGATGCGGATGGCAATGTGACCGGAGTACATGTCCACAACATTGAATGGGCTGAAGAGGGAGGCCGCTTTATCCCGAAGAAAGTCGAAGGTACCGAGCGTGTTATACCCGCAGACCTTGTTCTGCTGGCTATGGGTTTTCTCGGGCCAGAAAGCACCATCGTTGAAGAACTCGAGCTCGATCAAGATGCGCGTTCAAATGTAAAGGCGGACTACGGTCGCTTCACCACCAGTGTGGACAAAGTATTTGCTGCCGGTGATATGCGTCGAGGCCAGTCGCTCATCGTTTGGGCCATCAA
>PWZW01000106.1 GCA_003567255.1 Puniceicoccaceae bacterium
ACCCTGCCGGAAGCCACGCCTGTGCACGAAGCCGCAAGCCTGCAAGCGGATTTACAGCGGGCGGGCATTGAGCCGCATGCCTGGGTGATCAACCAGAGTATGGCGGCAAACCAAACCACCGAACCCATACTCGCAGCTAGGGGCCGCGCGGAAGTCCGCTACATCAAAGAGATCATTAGCCAGCACGCCAAGTGCCCGACCTACAGCATTGCCTGGTCACCGGTTGATCCAGTCGGGAAAGCAGGCTTAAAAAAATTCATCGCCACCACCACCGCCCCAGCGGGTTAAGTTTTTTATCAAAATCAACATTCAACCAATACAAACATGACGACGTACGTATACGAAACCATCCCAAACGATGAAAAAACCGAGCCAAAGCTCTTCGAAATCCAGCAAAACATGGAGGAACCAGCACTGACCAAGCATCCCGAAACAGGAGAGCCGATTCGGCGGGTCATTCTCGGTGGCTACGGCACACTCAACAAAAGTGATCGTGCCGCAGAAGAGGATTGCGGGCCGGGTTGCTGCTGCGGCTAAACCCCAAACCACACGCCTCCTCCTTTCCCACACTGATAAACGCTGAAGTGCTCGACGATCCGGCTGTACCAGCACCGTGTTCGCGAGTCCATTCGCGTGCATCCTATCTTTATGAAAAAAGCAAAAGTTCTCATCCTCTGTACCGGGAACTCCTGCCGGAGCCACATGGCGGAGGGCATCCTACGCCACGCCGCCGATGATTTGTTTGAGGTCTTCAGCGCGGGGTCAAAGCCCGCCGGGTACGTCCACCCACTCGCCATCGAAGCCCTCAAGGAAATCGGCATTGATATTTCGGACCACACTTCCAAGCACCTCGATCAATATATGGAATCGGGAATCGATACCGTGATCACCGTCTGCGGGAATGCCAACGATGCCTGCCCGGTCTTCCCCGGTAAAGTAGTGCGTCACCACTACGGATTCGAAGACCCACCCAAGGCAGCTCGCCCCGGCGAATCCGAAATCGATGCCTTTCGGCGGATTCGCGACGAAATCAAGCGCGTCTTTGAAGCCTATGCCGATGGCTACCGCGACTGCGGTGGCTAGTGGCAAGCCGCGTTATCACGGACGACTAGTGCCATCGCTGATTCAAGGCGCTTTGCAAAGGGCAAGGAAACCCGTGCGCTGGCGGTCGCATCATCGGAGCATTGGCGTCCCATCGAGCAAGCACGGGAAGCGCTGGACTATCCACAACCAAACGGGGCGAACGGATACAGCGGTTGCGTGTTTGCCATCCGGGTCAAGCTCCCTCCGGACAACGCCTTGGTTGCCCGATTGCGAAGCGTCTTTGCGAAAGCCTCCACCGAACGGGTAACCTTCTCCGCCCCCTCCATTGGAGGCGTGGCTTGCGGTCGTGCTGATTTGGCGCGGACGGCAGCGAGCTGTGCAGGCGTAGGGGATCGCCAACGGCGCCTCCAGCTTACACCCGCTTTAATTTTTCACTGACCCGACTCATCCGCACCGGAGGCTTTGGCCGTATCGGGTTTGAACAACTTTGAAATTCTTGCTTCCAGCTCACGGAGGTCCGCCTCAACTGCCTTACCGTGATCAAGCACGTGAATCTTAAGGTGATCCGCTTTCACCTCAATCGCTGCAGTGCCGGGCAGCAAGCTTGCGGTCCATGCGAGCAGCACCTTTTGGGGTTTCGAAAGGGCAGACGAAAAAACGATCAGATCCGGATTGAGTGGCATTTTTGGGGAAAAGGCCCGCCGGGCAACATCCCAACCGCCAAACAAAGATTGTTTGAGGAAGTAGGGAAAGAAACACAGCACCGCAAGCGGACGCAACGAAGCGCCGCCGGGCGGCAAGACGTAAATACTCGTGGCCGCGGCAAGCAAGATGATCACCCCAACCATCCACGGCACATCAAAGTCCGCCCCGGAAAGGATGACCCAAAGCACGGTGAAGGTAAGGAAACGGAAAAGCCACGTTTTCATATCATTGCAGTCCCCAGATGAAGATAAACAGGAGAACAAAAAAAGCGACACCTACCCGGTTCCAGCGACCGAGCTCTGCCTCACCCTCGTCGGCAAGACGACCGGAACCTGTCGCAATCAAGCGATAGACGAAGTTTTCAGGGTCAAATTTTTTCCGAGTGAAGATACCCGCGCCACGCGAGCGCCACCAGTTCCCGAACGCTCGGGCGGCCCACTCCCCAAAAACAATCAAGTCTCCGGGTGGAAGGTTCGGGGCCCGGCGGTCGGCATTTCTTTTAAAATAGATCATGCCTAAACAGAGGAGCAAGAGGCCCAAGCCCACTGGCCACGCTGCCGAAAATGCACCCGTTAATCCGGATTTCAGAGCCATCTCCGGGAGGAACCTACGGAACAGCAGGAATGAACCACCCAGTGCGAGGACAAGCAGCGCACCAAGGGCGGCAAATTGCCATCCAAGATCGGACCGGACCCGTGAACCGGTCGGCGTCGCCCGGCATAATAGCCAAAAGCGCCCAAGCAGCAGCAGGGTCCCGGCCGAAGAAAGCGAAAGCAGGGTCCCCACGACACCGGTCCATGCCTCCGGTAAATATGTACCCGCCTCCTTAAGGGCTCCTTTGGCGGCCGCGCCTCCGGTGAAGGGAGCGCCGGCGAGCACCAGTGCCGCGAAGGCAAGGCAAGCCAGTAAGATCCATCGCGTGCGTCCCCTGGTTTGCGGGACCAACCCCGCTCCGAGAAAGAGTGCCCCTTTGGTCACCCCGTGGTGCCAGGCAAAGATGGCAATCGCTGGCAAAATCCATGCTATCGGGGCTCCGGAGGCATGCCCAAAACCGAAAAAAGCCGTCAGCAGGCCCATTTGGCTGATGCTGGAATAAGCCAGGTTCGTCTTCGGGTCAGTTTGGCAGAGGCCAACAGCAACCGCGCCAAAAGCGGCGGCCAACCCCAGGATGACAAGCACGCCGGCCCACTCCCCCGCCCCTCCATGCGTGAGAGGTGAGAAGTGAAGCCACCCGAGCAAGCCCGCCTTCAGCATTGACCCACTCAGGATTGCACTCGCCGGGGCCGGGGCCACGGGATGAGCCAGCGGCAACCACAGATAAAGCGGTATCACCCCGACCTTCACTCCGAATCCGGCAAGGGCGAGCCCGTAAATCCAGCCACCCCCACGCTCCGTCCAAAGCGCTTGCGAAATGGCCGCCAGTTGAATGGACCCGGCCAGTTGTACGCCGGCATAAATCGCCGCGATTAATAAGAGTTCACCAAAGATCGCCAGAATCAGGTAGATTCGGCCCGCGCGCAAAGCTGCTTTACTCCGCGTATGGATAACCAAGCCGTAGGAGGCGAAGGTCATGAGAGCAAAGAAACTGTAAAACGAGGCAGCGTCCTGTGCGATAATCAGCCCGAAATTGCCGCTCATCGCGGCGAGGAAAAAGCCGCGAAACCCGGGCAGCCGCGGATCCTCGCGAAAGTACCCGGCGGCGGCCACTCCTCCCGCGCACCACAAAGTCCCCGCCAGCAAAAGGAGCATGCGGCGGGGCGCATCGAGGCCCAAAGACACCCCCAACAATCCGTCGGAAAAGTACAAGTCCACCTCCACGTTCCAGCCCAGCGCCACCGCCAAAGCCGGGAGCGTTGCGCCCCCGCAGAGCAGTGCAGTGACCCTTGCGGAGCGCGGGCAAAATCGCACGCAGGGCAGCAGCAGCAAAGGTAGCAAACTGAGGATAATCCAATTCATTGCAGAAAATAGACGCGTTCAACAATCACGCGGGCAAGCGAGAGCGGACTCCACGACATGGCCGCAAACAGGCCGGAGGTTATTGAAAAAAGCGCGGTGACCAGCGGCGGAAAAAGTAGCATCCAAGGCGCCTCAAATCGCCGTTTGGGGCGTAAATCCCGCCAGCCCTCAGCGGGAGGTTGCTTGAACCAGGCAGCGTGAATGATGGGAAGGAAATAAATTGCGTTCAATGCGCTGCTCCCGAGCAGCACCGCAACTATCCAGGGCTGGCCGGCATCCAGCGCGCCGACGCTTAAATACCACTTGCTCACGAAACCCGCGATCGGCGGCAACCCAATCATACCAAGCGCTCCAACCGTAAACGCCCCCATCGTCAAGGGAAGTCTGCGTCCGATCCCATTGAGTTCGCTCACCTTATGCAGCCCGGTAGTCTCCGCGATGTTACCGGCGCAGAAAAAGAGCGTAATTTTCATGAGCCCCTGATGCACGAGATGAACGATGGCACCCGTTGAGCTAATCATCCCTGGAACCGCCGCCCCCAGGGCGATGTAGGACAGTTGACTAACCGTAGAAAACGCGAGGCGCTTTTTCAGATCGTCCTGAAAAATTGCCCGGACCGACCCATAAATAATGGTGAATGCCCCAAGGATTGCGAGTGGCCAAAGCACATTCAGCTCAACCGCCAGATTAATCCCGTAAACGTCGTAGACCAGGCGGATAATCCCGAAGGCTCCGGCCTTCACCACTGCCACCGCGTGGAGGAGCGCACTCACCGGTGCCGGCGCAACCATGGCAATGGGCAACCACCCGTGGAGGGGAAAAATGGCCGCCTTTACCGCCAGTCCCACCAGCATGACATAAAAGAGGAGTTTCAACTCAAAGGCACTGTTTTCCAGCAACCCGCTGAGCTGCGCTCCTTGGGAAAAATCGATTGGCCCGGCCAGTACGGTCAAACCCACAACTCCGATAAAAAG
Organism: Puniceicoccaceae bacterium; assembly: GCA_003567255.1. GTDB lineage: Bacteria > Verrucomicrobiota > Verrucomicrobiia > Opitutales > Coraliomargaritaceae > T3Sed10-183. Next base: position 4,680 of record PWZW01000106.1, read on the forward strand.
GACCGTCCCCCCGCCAATCGTGTAGAACAAGTAATTTCTCCCGGCCTCGACGGCCTTGAGCGTCCCCGAGTGGACGACCAAAGGATAAGTGGCCAGGGTCAGAAATTCGTAGAAAACAAAAAAGGTCACCAGGTTTCCGGAGAGTGCAATCCCGGTACTCGCCGTCACACAAACACTGAAAAACCCGAAGAACCGCCGTCGGTTGGAGGAGCCCTCGAAATAACCAATCGCGTAAATCGTCGTGACCAACCAGAGCGCGCTCGAAAGCCCCGCAAAGAGAAGGGCAAGGGCGTCCACGCGGAGCATAAACTCCAAATCCACCATGATCTGAAATTGAAACTTATAGACCTCCCCAGTCCGAAAGCCCAGATAGACCAGGCCAACCAGGACGAGCTTAAGGAGCGCCCCCGCAAGGTTGAGGATCGTCCGCGTGCGGTGCGCTTCCTCGTGAAGAAAAAAAATGATAATGCCCGGCACCAGTGAGCTGCAGACGATAATCAGCGGAATCCACTCGTTCCAAGTCATGGCCCCACCTCCCCGCTATTCACCGGAGCGCCTGCACGCACCACCTCGCCGAAAGTCGAGGTACCTTCAAGTAAGTCGATGACCCACTCAGCCGGAAAGGCGATCAGAATTGCGCCAACCGCAAGCAGTAAGGCGCACACTTGCAGACCGCGGGGTACGGACTTTAGCTCAGCTTCATGCTGACTCGGCGCAAAGGCCAGTCGAAGAATCATAAAAACATAGCCTGCGGTCATTAAACTACCGACAAGTACAAACGGCACCCACCACCATTGCCCGCTCGAGATGATCGCGCTGAGCAACATCCACTTAGCCAAAAAGCCCCCACTTGGCGGCAACCCGATCAAACTCACTCCGGCGAGGCCAATCGCAAACGTCGTCATCGGAAGTCGTCCGACCATATTGAGCATCGAAGCTTTGTGGTCGTTCCCCGTGGCCATGACGAGGACACCGATCGCGAGAAAGAATGCTGCCTTGGCAAAGCCATGGGCAAGGACTTGATACACGGCCCCAGACCAAGCCAAAGGTGCCCACTCAAATCCCCCCGCCACCGCCGTAGCGGGGACGGTAATCAGTGGAAAGAGGAGAAATAGGTATCCGATTTGCGCGACTGAAGAGTGCGCGACAACGAGCTTTAAACGCTCCTGACGCAAAGCTTGAAAGGAACCCCAAACGACGGCACACGCCCCCAATACACCGACCATCTGCCCGGCCATAAAAGTCAGCGAAACACCAAAAAGTTCCGTCCAAAGGCGCAGGATAACAAAAAACGTACCTTTTAAAACCAAGGCCGAGAGAATCGCACTGACCGGCGGTTCAGCCGAAGAGTGCGCTGGTGGGAGCCAAAAGTGGAGCGGGAAAACGGCTGTTTTGACGAGCAGGCCACCGAGCATGAGCGCGATTGCCACGCGGGTCGTCAAGCCCGGCTCCAGGCGCTCTGCCATCAAATCGATATCAAGGACTCCGGTCGAACCATAGAGCAAGGCTACCCCCATCAAATAAGCCAGCGAGCCAGCGACCGCTGCGATCAGATAGCGCAATCCGGCAATCATGGCACGGGTCTTTCCCGAGAGCACAGCAAGGGCAACGGCGGCGATCCCAATCACCTCAATCACCACATAAAGGTTAAACAAGTCATTGGCCAAATACAGACCGTGCAAACCCGCCCACAAAAAGAGCCACAAAGGCCAGAAGAGCGAGGATCTTGCCGAATCCACCACCACTTGGGTGAAGTAGATTTTTGCATAAACACTCACGACCCCACCGACCACGGCCGTCATCAAAATAAAGAGCGCGGACAGCCCGTCGAGCGCCAGCGCGATGCCCAGAGGCGGTGCCCAGCCTCCGATTTCTTGGCGCAGCACGCCGACCTCCATCACGAAAAAGACCGTCACCAGCGCGAGCACACCATTTGCCAAGGCAAAGCTCACGCCCGTCATGCCACGCCACCGCGCAGGTAGGAGGAAAAGCACAATAGCGCCAAAAGTCGGCCAAACGACAAGCCAGACCGGAAGGTTATCTGCCTGCCAAAGCGCACTCATTCCGCTGCCTCCTCATCCTCGAAAGAAGCCCGGCTGGTTTCGATACGGATGCGCCTTGCCAGCGCCAGCGCAAAAGCCGCCGCGCTCACAGCCACGACAATCCCCGTGATCACCATTGCATGAGGTACCGGATCGGCAAAAGTATCCGCATCACGCTCTGCGATGCTGACAAGTAGCAGAAACACCCCTGCACCGACAATTTTGGTGGCGATAATCTTCTTAAAAAAGTGTCGGCACAGAAAAACGCCAGCCATGCCCACACTGAAGAGCGCCGAGGAAACGGCCATATAGATAAAGTGAGTTTCCATCGTTCTACCTCGTACGGCGCCGGCTTTCGCTCGCCCCCATTCCATTAAAATAGACGAAGAAACAAGTTAGCGTCAGCCCAATGGAAAGCGTAGCCAAAACCTCCACCACCAAAATAAGCGGCCCCGCCCAAGCCTCCGGATATTCGAAAAAACCCAAGCCCAAGGGCATGAAGCTCACCGCTAGGGCGAGAAAAAAGAAAAAGCCGATCCCCAGTCCCCACTTCCAAGCCCAGGTGGAAAGGTTTTCGATTATTTGCCACCCGGCCAGCTGGAGAATGATACCCGCAGCAGCCAAAACCACGCCCGCCTGAAACGCCCCTCCCGGATAAGCCTTTCCCAACCACAACAAATACCCCGCAACCATTACCATAAGCGGAGCGAGGAGCCGCGCCAGACTTTCTATGACCGGATCGGAGTCGGGCCCTTGTTCCGGACGTCGAAACCCCTCAAACCCTCCCGCACAAAAAATGGCGAGCATGGCGACCACCAACACCCCGATCTCCAGCCACGTATCATAACTCCGATAGTTGAGCAGCACTGCCGTCACTGGATGCTCGACCCCTGAATGCGGAAGGGAAGCCTCAGTCAGCGCGGTCAAGCCACCACCCTCCGGCATATGGAACATCGCCATCCCCAAGACCGCCGCGAAAGCCAGCGTGCCGCAACTAATGACCGTCCGCGAAAATAGCGCAGTCGGTAAATCCTTACCAAAAATCGCCGAGGCATCGTCCCCTCCCCGACTAAAATCCCGCAGGGAATTAATCAAAAGTACCCCCAGCAGCCCTGCCCCTATGGCAGCCTCGGCAAGCGCAACATCGGGAGCGGCCAGCCGGGCCCAGGCCAGCGAGAGCGTCAATCCAAAGGAAATAAACGCAACCGCACACTGGTACAGCGTCGGCGCAATGAGGGCCCGGACCGCCAGGATGACGAGCAAAAGAGCGAGCAAACCATCGAGAAGTCCCGCCGGTAAACTCACTCCCCACCCCCTTCCTTGGGCCGTACACTCTCCCGTACTTTTTGATCGGAATGCAGGAAAAAGCGTCCAATCGCGTAACAACCTGTCGATCCCGCAAGGAGGGCGAACGCCCAGATTAAGCCGAGCTTAAGGCCATCCAAGAGGGAATCGATTTGAAAAATCAGCCCGAGCACAAGCAAGCCAAGCCCCAAATTATCCGCCTTTGTCAGCGCATGAAGCCGCGAAAACAGATCGGGAAAACGCAACAACCCAACCGTCCCAGCGAGAAAGAAAAATCCGCTGGCCATCATCAAGAGCACAGTGATCCAGTCGTTCCAAAACATGGTAAATATAAATCAAGCCTTATCCGGCGCGTCGGAACCTTCACCCGTTCGCAAAAAACAGACCACCACCATCACGGCGAGCAGCGCAAAGGCGAGTGCCACATTCCGCAGTGCCGGTTCAGCCAATACCTCCGCAAGCACCAGGAGGATCGCCACACCCGTCGTGCCAAACAATTGCGCCGCCGTCAGACGATCTGCCACCGACGGTCCTTTGGCGGCCCTCCAAAGCGCCGCCGTCAAGTTTGCGAAAAGAAAGATCACAAAACCTTGATAAAAAAGCTCCATACTTTGATGTCTTATGATGATTTTCGCGTTTACCCAAACCCTTTCGAAGCTCCCGCCACGTTTAGGAATTTGAAACGAAGTTCAATGAAAGCAACGAAATCCGGCGCTGGGCCGATCCATTGTAGGTTCGCCCAGACGGTACTTGCTAGAATCACCGCCGACTGCCCTGGGGAGGGCGGCTCCATTCAGGCCCAAAGCCCTTGCACAATGTGCGCCCCATCTCCGCTTCGCTACGTCGAACCCTCTCCGAGGGTTCGCATCTCCTCTCTCAAACCGCGCTTTCCGCGGCTGCGCCTTGAAATGGCGGAGTGGCCGGAACTAAAATACGTACACCTCTGAAACGATTTTCTGGCGATGTGATAAACTCGGAAAGTCTCCTCAAGCCGCTACCTCGCCGCATTTGAGGATAAAACTGAACCGTATATTTTGATGTGGTGTTGATCGATTTGGCACAAAATTGCCCAGACCTTGGATTGACTCAGCATCTTCCGGTTCCTCGTGATTTAACCGTAATCGTTCCATTAATTTACAACTAGCCGAGTTGCTCTGGACCCAGGCCCACCCCCCATATCCCCCGCTTACTCGCAAAATATTCCACTTGCCTAAAAAGCTAATATATGATTACTTAACCCATATTTATTTCGTTTTGTAAGCATATGCTATCACTTAAATCGAAAAACGAACTATTTAGAGAGCTCGTCGAGCGCTGCCGGGCTACTCGGTTGCGCCAGAATAGGACGCAGAAGGAAGCGGCGGAACGGGCCGGCATTCCTTTAAGTACCTACCGGCGTTTCGAGCAGTCGGGCCAGCTCTCGCTCGAACGTTTTGTGGCGGTACTCCACGCCCTCAACGAAGTGGCAGCCATCGAACAGCTACTGGCGCCTCCACCGGTCAATGACCTCAATGAGCTCGATTCGGCCAAACCGGAGAAGCAACGCGCCCGCACACGATCATGAGACTGGAAGTCCGCTACAACGGCCAAAGCGTCGGGCGCCTCGATGACAGCACAGGCCGCATCCTCTTTCAATACGATGCCAGTTGGCTGAGCAGGGGCATCGAGCTCTCTCCCTTCTACCTGCCTCTGAAGCAAGGCGTGATCACCTTGCAAGGCCCCTTCGAAGGGGGCCTCGCCGGGCTCTTTGCGGACTCTTTGCCCGACCATTGGGGCCGCAGCATTATGGATCGTCGGCTGCGCGAATCAGGCATAAACCCGGCCGCCGTCTCCGTCCTGAAACGGCTCGCACTCGTCGGCAATGGCGGCTTCGGTGCTCTGAGCTACCACCCGGCGGAAGCCGAAGATCATTACGAGGCCAACAGCTTACAGGATGCCATGCAGTTTTCCCGAGAAGTGCTGCGCTTCCCGGAAAACGAGCTACCCGGCTCGCGGGTAATGCAACAGGCAGGCTCCAACCCCGGTGGACGCTTCCCAAAGCTCTGCGTCGGCTGGCAGCCAGACTCCCGCCAGCTCGTCATCGGCACCTCGCACTATCCGGAAGGCTTCCTGCCCTGCCTGCTCAAGCTCGACCTGGGTTCAGACATGCCCCAGGGCAAAACTAATCTATGTCGGAGGGAATACGACCTGCTAAAGCAAGCCGAGGACTGCGGCATCCGCTGCCCTCGCCGCTGGCTGCTCGAAGGTGTCGATACCAAAGAAGTGCCCTACGCCCACTTACTCGTCCAGCGCTTCGACCGCACTGCGGATCGAGCCGTGCATCTGCACTCCTTCTCCGGCATCGCACACAAACTGTCTATCCGCTACGGCAACAGCTACGAGGAACTCTTCCGCCTCACTTCCGCACTCACCTGCGACCAGCGTGAAGTCGAGCAGCTCTACCGCCGCATGGTCTTTAACGTCCTCGCCGGCAATCGCGACGACCACGTGCGCAACCACGCCTTCCTCATGCCGGAGCCCAATCAATGGCAAATCAGCCCCGCCTACGACCTCACCCCTACCCCGGAGCTCGAAGAACAGTGCCTCAGCATCAATAATCAATGGAGCTCCATCAAAAAGCGGGATCTCCTCCAAGTCGGCCAACAGTTCTCCGTCCATAAGGCGGCACAAATCATAGAGCAGATCGCTGAGCACCCTGACCTATAAGCTCTTAAATAATTGGCGGAGAGCAAGGGATTGGGTTGGCGCATGCGCCAAGTCCTTCGGACCGCACAATATGCGCCCCATCTCCGCTTCGCTACGTCGAACGCCTCGGTTCCCGAGGGTTCAAATCACTATCTCCCCGATTTTCTTCGAAAATGGCGGAGAGCAAGGGATTGGGTTGGCGCGTGCGCCAAGTCCTTCGGACCGCACGAGAGGTGCGCCCCATCTCCGCTTCGCTACGTCGAACGCCTCGGTTCCCTCGGGTTCAAATCACTATCTCCCCGATTTTCTTCGAAAATGGCGGAG
>PWZW01000310.1 GCA_003567255.1 Puniceicoccaceae bacterium
ATTTTAGCCCTTTTATTCCGGAATTCCCATGAATGTCGATCTTGCCCAGAAGTCCTACTTTCTTCGGCTGCCGCCGACTGGATTTCTTGTCGTTGTCTGTGTGCTTGGGCTGACTCTGCTCGGGCTTGTCGTGTTGTTTAGCGCAAGCCAATCCATGCACGAAAATCCCGCCTTTCTGCTGCGTCGACAAATTACCTGGCTCGGGCTCGCGCTTTGCGCGGGCGCCGTTGCGATGTTTATTGATTTGGAAAAAATCCGTCCCTTTATTTGGATTTTAGCCCTTAGCTCGCTGGTGCTTCTCATAATTGTGCTGATTCCCGGGATTGGTATACGGGTGAATGGGGCTCAGCGGTGGTTGGGTTTTGGTTCGGTAAGGTTTCAGGTCTCCGAGTTTGGAAAGCTAGGCCTCATTTTTCTCCTCGCGCATTACCTCGCGGTGAACCGGAGACGCATGTCGGAAATGGTAGCAGGGTTTTTCATCCCTTGTACAATCATCGGTCTTTTTTGTGCCTTGATCATTCTTGAGCCAGATTTTGGCACGGCGTTGCTCTGTGGAGTGGTTGGCGGTACGCTGCTCTTTCTCGCGGGAGCAAAACTTCGGTACTTGATCCCTGCGGGAATAGGGGCACTCGCGTTGTTTGCGGTCGCAGTTTGGCACGACCCGGTGCGCCTGCGGCGGGTGACCTCCTTTTTGGACATGGAGGGTACGCGTTCGGATGCCTCCTACCAACTGTGGCAAGGCATTCTTGCCTTCGGCGCAGGCGGCCTTGGCGGGGTTGGCGTTGGCAGTGGGCGTCAACAAATGGCTTTCCTGCCGGAGGCGCATACGGATTTTATTTTTGCCATTGTTGGAGAAGAGTTGGGCTTCTTCTTTACGGCTGGAGTGGTCGCTCTTTTTTTAACGATCTTTTTGATTGGCGTCATCAAGCTGCGTAATGCTCCAAATTTATACCAGTACCTTGTGGTCTTTGGTGCGTTGATCATGCTTACGTTTCAGGCATTGATAAATATTGGGGTGGTCACGGGTTGCCTTCCAACCAAGGGGATCTCCCTTCCCTTTATCAGCTACGGAGGATCCAATTTGGTTTTTATGTTCATCTTCATTGGAATTCTTTTGAACGGGGTCCGTACATGGGAGTTGCCGAGAGCTTATCGCGCGCGTGACCTATGAGTCATTTTTTGATCGTTTGCGGTGGTACCGGAGGGCACCTTGCGCCGGGAATTTCAATTGGGGAGGCCCTCCTCGAAAGGGGCCACTCCTGCAAGTTGCTGATCAGCCGAAAGGCGGTTGATGCCAAGTTGATAGAGAAATATCCTGGCCTTGCTTTCCTGAAAGCTCCGGGGCGTGCGTTTTCCGGTGGTTTGCTTTCTTTGCCCAAGAGCATTTTTGCGTTGATGCAGGGTTTCTTTTTTGCCCGACGTTTGATTCGTTCCGAGCAGCCTGACCTTATCCTTGCTTTTGGCGGATTTTTATCTTTCGGCATTGTCTTGGCCGCGCGTTTGAACGGAGTACCCGTCGCTTTGCACGAGGCCAATTGCGTGCCAGGAAAGTCGATACGCTATCTTCGAAGGCTGGCGCACCGAATCTATCTGCCCGAGGGGGTCAGCCTGAAGGGCGTTGGCCTTAAGGTGGTCCGCAACTTTGGCTACCCGGTTCGGAAGGATGTGGTCCACATTTTGAAAGCTGATGCCTATCAGGCTCTGGAAATCGAGGTGCATCACAAACTGTTGGTTGTGTTGGGAGGAAGTCAGGGTGCCGCCGCCCTGAACCAATGGGCCCGCGACAACTTTGCTGCATTGGCTTGCAAAGGAATCACCCTTTACTGTGTGACAGGTTTGGACAAGGGAGCTGCCGAGCGACTTTGTGAAAAGGCTAAAGACGGCGTTGAGGTATATGGCTACTTTGTACCGTTTACCAAACAAATGGGAGAATTGGTCTCGGCCGCAGATTTGATCATATCCCGCGCGGGAGCAGGCTCTATTGCCGAGATCACCCGTTGTCGGGCTCCTTCTTTGCTCATCCCGTATCCTTTCGCAGCCGACGACCACCAGCAGGCAAACGCGGCCATTCACGAAAAGCACGGCGCCTGCGTTGTGCTCCCACAAACCGATTTGCATCGTTTACGCGATGAGGTCGAGACACTCATTTTCAACGATTGGCTCCTCAGCCAGTTCAAATTGAATATGACAAAGCTTGATCAAGAAAATGAGGTCGACCTTATTGCTCGTGACCTTGAAGGTCTTATCCATGGTCCAAGCGAATCAGACTCTGCGCAGAAGGAGGTTTCGGCGTGAATGAATCAAATAACACACGTCCGTGGCTCTTTCTCGGTATCGGTGGCATGGGCATGGCGCCGCTTGCAATCCTGCTGGCTCGCTCCGGTCAAAAGATTGTCGGGCATGACAATGGCCTGCCTGAGCCGGTCCGTGCTTTGTTGGTCGATGCGGGTGTTCAGCTGGCAGATTTTGTGTTTGAAGAGGAGTTGGATCAATTTGCCCGCTTGGTTTACTCCTCTGCACTGCGTGCGGAGCATCCCCTGATTTGTGCGGCCAAGGCTGCAGGTATTGAAACGTTACGTCGGGGGGAGATGCTTGCCAAAGTAGCTGCCGACAAGCGCCTCATTGCCGTGGTGGGAAGTCATGGAAAAACCACAACTACTGCACTTATGGTGAGCGCTTTGGCTAAAGCGGGTGTAGAGGTGAATTCACTGATTGGCGGCTTGCGTCAAGACGGGCTACCCCCGGCCCATTATGCAGACTCCCCCTGGTTAATTGCCGAAATTGACGAAAGCGATGGGACCATTGAGAACTTTTCGCCAGAGGTGTCGCTTTTTGTAAACCTCGACTGGGATCACGCTGATTTTTACCCTGACGAAACGAGCCTATTGTCAGCATTTAGTCGCCTTGCGAAGCGGACGAAGCGTGTGGTATTGTTACCTGGTTCCTGCCCCCAAATCGAAGCTGGAGCGGCGCAGGGTTCGGTCGCCTGCGTTTCGTTTTCCCCGAGTGATATAGAAGACGAATCCACCATGGTCGTTCCTCTGCCGGGAGGAGGGGAGCAGCGCTTTGAAGGCCTTCCGGTCGAGGCTTTTAACCGGAAAAATGCCTTCGCCGCAGCCAATGCCTTGCTGTCTGTTGGCTTCAAACTGCCCGCAGATGCCTTTAGTGCGTTTTTCGGGGTTCTGCGGCGACAGACGCAGCGGTACAAAGACGCGGAACAAGTGGTGATTGAAGATTACGCCCATCATCCGAGTGAGCTCAAAGTGCTCATTGCTCATTTGAGAGCCGCTTATGCAGGCGCTCGCTTGGTTGTCATTTTTCAACCGCATCGATTTTCACGGACCAAGCAATTTGCGTCGGCTTTTAGCGAAGAGTTAAGGGCAGCGGATGCTGTTTACTTACTTCCCGTATATGCTGCCCACGAATCGTTTCTTGATGAGGGAACGAGTGAGGCGGTCTTGGCACCTATTTCGGACCGTGCGCAAGCGCTCGCGAGTGGATGGTCTGGCTTATCCGCGTTGCACGCGGAAAAATTTCAGGCAAAACAGGCAGGCAGCGCTCGGGTTGTTTATGCGTTTATCGGCGCAGGGGACGTGGAACAAACTGCTTCACTGTTTGCCGCCGCGTGTGCCTGTGATGGTGATCGTGCGGCAGCCTGGGAGTTTTACCTAAAGCCAAGACTCTCTCCTTCAACGGTGCTAAAAGCCGAGGAACCTCTCGCAAAAAAGACCACGATACGGGTCGGGGGCGACAGCCGATTTTATGCGGAACCTGCCTCGGTTCCGGACTTACGTACGTTGCTGAGGGCGGCTGCACTGTTTGAGATTCCGCACCGCTTCATCGGGCGAGGCTCAAACTTAATTGTTCCCGACGAGGGCTTTTTTGGTATCGTGGTGCGCTTGAATGCAGAAATTTGGCAGAGTGTGAGGATCTTGAAACCGGACCGCATCTTTGTTGGTGCCGGACTCCGGCTAAAGGCGCTCTGTGGGAAAGCGGCTACCGCCGACCTCTCCGGGTTTGAGTTCCTGGAGGGCATCCCCGGTTCGGTGGGCGGGTCTTTGCGGATGAATGCCGGAGCCATGGGCAATTGGATTTTCGATGTGGTTGAATCGGTGATTTACCTCGATGAGGACGGTTTGCTAAAACGTGTTTCAGCGGATGCCTTTCATGTCGGTTACCGGCAAGTACAGGAGTTGGTTTCAGGGGTCGCGCTCGGGGCTATTTTTAGACCGGTCGGAGTTACTGATAGCCAAAAAATTAGAGGGCAGATGGATACTTACGCCCAGAGTCGGAAAGAATCCCAGCCGCGGGAACCCAGTGCGGGTTGTATCTTTAAAAACCCGGAGGGAGGGCATGCTGGCAAACTGATCGACGAGAGCGGATTAAAGGGCTTGGTCGAAGGTGGAGCAAAGGTCTCCGAAGTACATGCAAACTTCATTGTGAATACCGGGGGCGCAACTTCCGCAGATATTATTCGGTTGGTGCACAAAGTGCGCGAAAAGGTCGCAGAGCGGACGGGCATTTCCTTGGAACCAGAGGTTTTACTTCTTGGGGATTCGTGGGAAAGCTGCTTTGAACGTCTCGATGCACATTTGGAGAAAAGGTCCACGTTATGAGTCGCTTACCCCCTATCTCGGTCCTATTTGGCGGCGTTGGTTCGGAGCGCGAGGTGAGTTTATCCTCGGGCCAAAACATGATTGCTGCACTCTCCAAGCGTTTTGAGGTGCGTGGTATCGAGCTTGCGGAGGCTGCGCTTCCCAAATCGCTCGCTGGTTGCCGCGAAACGGTGGTGTTTCCTGCCCTGCATGGGGAGTTTGGGGAAGATGGTACCTTGCAGGCTATGCTTGAAGCCGGAGGCTATGCCTTTGGCGGATGCGATGCCGCCTCAAGTAAGCGTTGCATGGACAAGGCCTTAATCAAGGCAATGGCGAAAAAGTTGAAAATCCGCACTCCGCTAAGCTCGCTTATGCGGAACCCCGGTGATTTTCAGCCGAACGATTTGATCGCCGCGCTCGGCTCACGGATTGTTGTAAAGCCGAATGACCAGGGGAGTAGTGTGGGTGTTCACTTTGCGCGGGGTATAGATGAGTTGGGCGCACTTAAAGGTGTTGTCGAGCATGGAGAATGGTTGGCTGAGGAGTGGATTGAGGGACGGGAGCTTACAGTTGGTATACTGAACGGTAAAGCGCTGGGTATCGTCGAAATCGTGAGCTCAAAGGGGTACTACGATTACGAAGCCAAGTACACTCCGGGGTTTTCTTCGTATCACTATCCAGCAGATATCCCTTCGGACGCAGCCGTTGAGATTAGCCGTTCAGCTGAATTGATTTTTGCGCAGGCGGGATGTCGGGATTTTGCGAGAGTGGACTTTTTGCTGAGAGGGAACACACCGTTTCTTCTCGAGATAAATACTATTCCCGGCCTTACTGAAACGAGTTTGCTCCCAAAAAGTGCCACCTGTTTGGGGTACGATTTTGTTAGCCTTGCAGAGGCCATGGTTCGTCCAGCACTGGAAAGGTTTGGAGCTCAAAAGGAGCAGATTTAGCAATGAAACCGTCCAAGCGTCGCGATTTTGAGTCAGCGGGGGGGCAACAAAGCTGGCGAGTTCTGCAAGATAGAACGGTCCGGAGCGCGCCCGTTAGGAACTCCACTGGAAGGTGGCGGAGGCGGTTGATCGTCTTCCAGCGGGTGTTTGTCTTATTTCTTGTGCTCGCGGGTTTGTTCAGCCTCATCGGCGGAGCAACTTATTTGATTCGGTCAGACTCCGAGAATAAGCTGTCGTTTGCTGCACAGAGCGAACCGATCCGCGCCATCCTTTTCAGCACTGACGGTGTGCTTGATGAAGCATGGGTCAGCCGACAACTAAACTTCAGGCCGGGCGTTCGCTTGTTGGAGGCTGATGTGTTTGCGCTCAAAGCCCAACTCGAAAACCATGGTCAGGTACGGTCTGCCTCTGTTGAGTTGGTTTTTCCCGCGAGTATCCGTATTCGCTTGCGCGAACAAAGCCCGATCATGCGTATCCGTGTGCAAGGACGAAATGACGCGCAACCACGCCAGCGATTAGTTTCGCGGGATGGGACCCTTTATGAAGGTGAACGGTACCAATCCGCGACGATCAACTCCCTGCCGTTTTTGATTCCTTTTCGCCATCCTGATGGAAGCATTCAGCCGTTACGCGGGATTGATCGGGTAGCTGAGTTACTTGAGGCCGCGGAGCGTCATGACCGAAGTAGGTTTCGCACATGGCGGGTAATCTCACTTGAGCATTTTAGTGGCGAACTTGATTTTCCCGGAGAGATTATCGAGGTAAGGACTGCACCGATTGAACGGATTATTTTTTCTGCGCACGATGATTTTGAACGCCAGTTAGATCGATTAGATGCCCTTTTGGCCCATGTGCAAACGCTGGGGAACCCCTCCATACGACAGATCGATTTATCGCTTAGAGACAGTGCTGCGGTGCGTTTTTCTAGTGGACGTGTGCCGGGAAGTTAGGTCATGTTTTAAAAAGTCCGTATATGTCGGTGTCGACTGAGCCGATGCTGTGGTCGCATTTTGAATTTCCGTCATGAGTAACCGAAAAATCCTTGGAGCCGTAGAGATCGGTACGAGCAAGATTGCTGTGCTGGTTGGTGAACTCGATGAGGATGATATGCTGAATATTATCGGTCATGGGGTGTGTTCCTCCTCAGGTATCCGCAAGGGCGCAATTTTTCAGCTAAAAGATGTGAGCGATTGCGTACAGAATGCCATCATCACCGCTGAACAATCTGCCGGAGTTTCACTTTCAGAAGTCTTTCTTGCCCAAACTGGAGCGCATTTACAGGGGCGTTTCCTGAAGGGAGGTGCCAATGTAAGCGCTGCGGACCGCGTGATTCGGCACGGAGATATCGAACGTGCGCAGAAAGATGCGAAAAGTTTTAGCCTGGAAGGCGGCCGTGTCTATGTGAATCATATCCGGAATCCTTTCCTCGTCGACGGCCAGACCGTTGAGGAACCACTGGGGCGAATTGGAAGTCGGATCGAGGCTTGTTATTGGTCAGTGGATGCCTCGCAGCGTGTGCTTAGCGATCAAATGCGCGTAATTAACGGCATTGATATCAATGTCCGGGATGTTATCTTGTCTAGCAGCGCCTCGGCTGCGGCGGTCACCAGTGAGGTGGAGAAGGATACTGGCTGTTTGGTGATCGATATCGGAGGGGGCACCACCGATTTCGTCTTGTATCATTCAGGCTACATCGTGCGCACGGGCGTCATTCCCGTCGGTGGAGATCACTTGACGAACGACTTGAGTATGGGACTACGGCTCGCCCGTCGCTTGGCGGAGGACTTTAAGTTGCGGCACGGGCATGCCATCGCCAGGAAAGAGGACCGCGCCCACCGTGCATGGGCCGTGGGGGACCGGTCGGTGGGCGATCGAGAGTGCAGTCTTTATGCCGCCCGCAAAATTATCGAAGAGCGACTGCGGGAAACTTTCTTCTTTATTCAAAATGAACTCGGAGATTTTCTTCAAAGTCGAGGGATAGGTGCAGGGGTCGTGTTGACGGGTGGTACGGCGAATTTACCGGGAATTGCCGACTTGGCGGAAAAATGTTTTAACGCGCCCGCCCGTACGGGTAGGCCACCGCAAGGTGTGAAAAGCTCCTTGGCCGGGCCGGAGTACAGCACCTGCGTCGGGCTATTGACCTACGCTATCGGTGCGGATGAAGCCGAAGGGCAAGAGACGGAAGCTCCGCGGTTCCTCCGAAAAATCCGCAGTCTCTTCAATCTTTAGGAGGGTTCATGGAAATATCTAATAGCGAGATGGTTGAGCATGCTGAAACTCTTCAGGAGACAGAACCTTCCTGCAGTATTCTTTTGGCCGGGTTGGGCGGGGCTGGCGGTAACATCATCAAAGCTTTTGCCAACCGCTTACCCCAGGGAGTGCGTACCTGTGCTCTAAACACCGACGCCAAGGCGCTGGAGGCTTGTGGGGAGGTTGAGCGCGTACTTTTCGGCAAAAAAATTACCCGAGGCATGGGAACAGGTGGCTCGGTGGATACTGCTCTCCAGGTCGTTGAGGACGAGCGTCCCCAGCTTGATAAATTGCTGGGAGGCGTTGATTTGGTGATTTCCTTCACTGGTTTGGGGGGAGGGGCGGGAACTGCCTTACTCGATGGTTTAGCAAGTGCTGCGGTGCGTGCCGATGTGGCCCACCTTGCCTTCGCCATTCAGCCGTTTACCTTCGAGGGCAAAGCCCGCGCAGAGGTCGCTGAGACTTTCCTGGGAAAGGTGCGCAATAAAGTGCACGGTTTGGTGGCCTTACCAAATGACCTGATTCTGCAGCTTGGAGATGAGGATCTTTCTGCGGAAGACGCTTTTGCCGAAGCAAACCGCTGGATTATACAAGCGGTGCGGTCCATCTGTTTGATGATTCAGACGGCCGGTCTGATTAATCAGGACCTTCAAAGTTTGCTCGCCACGCTCAATGAGCGGGGAGGCCGCACACTCTTCGCCGTAGGTGGGGGTGCCGGCACTTCCTCAGTCGCCGATTTGCTTCAGAGTTTAATCGATTGTCCTTTGCTTGAGGTCGCTGATGGCAAACTGCGCTGTGATCAGTTACTCGTACAGATAACTGGCGGCAAGCGACTTGGCTTAGCCAAGGTGAACCAGATCATTAGTCGTTTGGGAGATTATTTTGAGTGCCGTGAGGATATTCGCTTTGGCGCTTCGATTGATGCGCAAATGGAGGATGCGATTGACATTACGCTCATCGGAAAAATCGACTTGAGAACCCGTGTCCATGCGCCCTCGGATGATACAGGCACATTAAATCTTGGCGTCCTCGATCATCAAGAGCCCGCCCCGAAAGGCGCGAATGAGCCCACTCGTCCGGATCGGCCAGTGTACACCAGTAAACTCTCCAGAAAGGAGCGCAAAGAGGGAACTCAGCAGGAAGAATTCGAATTTCTCAGTGCGGAGGCGCAGCGAGGTTTATTTGAGAAGACAGAGCGAAACCTCTACCAAGGCGAAGACTTGGATGTCCCCACCTTCCTCCGCAAGGGCATACAGATAAAAGCCTAGTCACAAAATCCTCATAAATAAAATTGGATAAAATTCCGAGAATGGGCTTGCTTTCCGTCGTCAAAATTTGGTTTTGTTCAAGCTTGCGGTTGCTTCTAGGCAATCCAGAGCCCGTTCTTTTTTTCAACGTTTAACTTTTATGCCCGGTAGCTCAGCGGTAGAGCAGGTGACTGTTAATCACTTGGTCGCTGGTTCGATCCCAGCCCGGGCAGCCATTTGTAAAGCCCTTACTTTCATTGAGTAAGGGCTTTCTCGTGTACATGCCGTACCACGTCTACCTCTTCCAAAATCCTGCTGGGCGCTATTACCTTGGGCACACCGAGGACCTTGAGCGGCGTGTGACTCAGCACAACAGCCCGAGGGTATGGAACACTTGGGTAAGTACACCCATAAGCACGGACCTTGGGCGCTCGTCGCCTCGGAAGCATTTCCTTCTCGGAGCGAAGCTATGAAACGCGAGAAACAATTCAAATCATGGAAATCGCCATCCAAAGTCATGATTGAAATGACCCGCTCAGCGGTAGAGTCCCGACCTTGTCGGGGTTAATCACTTGGTCGCTGGTGAACTCCGCCGGAGGCGATTGCGTTTCACTACATACTCGATCCCAGCCCGGGCAGCCATTTGTAAAGCCCTTACTTTCATTGAGTAAGGGCTTTCTCGTGTACATGCCGTACCACGTCTACCTTCTTCAAAATCCTGCTGGGCGCTATTACCTTGGGCACACCGATGACCTTGAGCGGCGTGTGACTCAGTACAACAGCCCCGAGGGCAAGGAATGCCGAGGGGTCGATATGGTGGAGTTTACAGTTGAGGATGATGGCATGAAGGATGGCCGGGCGTCTTCCGGCTCGGGGATGGCCAATGAAGAGCCAGTTTTTAACTCCCAGTTTAGTTGGTCGCAGGGCCCGAGCGGCGATGAGCTTGCTTTTGGGGAAATAGGACGGCGGGCTTCTCTTCGGCAAAGCGCTTGCCATGACTCTTTCTCGAAGGTCATACTCTTGCTCTGTGAAGTCTAATGACTTCCAAATCTGAGCCTTCACGCTTCATGAACCTAAAAAATCCTGCGATCCGAATCACGCTCATCAGTGTTTTGGTGAATGTATCTCTCGGTTTGCTAAAGTGTATTGTGGGCTTTTGGGTAAATTCCCGAGCGTTGGTAGCAGACGGATTGCACAGCCTTTCGGACCTTTCCACCGATGTTGCGGTACTCGCCGGTGTTGTTTTGTCGGGCAAAGCTGAGGATGAGGGACATCCTTTTGGGCATCATAAATTTGCCAGCCTCGCAAAATTGTTTGTCGGTGGTATGCTTTTGCTCTTTGCGGTGGGATTGGTGGTCTCCGCAGTCCTGGATTTTCAGTCCGGGCCCGTGGTGGAACCGGGTTGGTTAGCGCTCTGCGTGGCCCTGATTTCCTTGATTACGAAGGAAATCATGTTTTTTTGGACCCGTTCATGGGGGCGACGCCTCCGTTCGGATTTGCTGGTGGCGAACGCCTGGCACCACAGGACGGATAGTGTGTCGTCGCTGGCGGTGGTCTGCGCCTTGGTTGGGATGAAGGTAGGTGGTGCGAATTGGGCTTTTCTGGATAGCGGCGTAGCGTTGGTGCTCGGCAGTTTTTTGGTGATTGAGGGCGTGCGAATTTCGCGGCGTGCGGTGGGTGACTTGGTCGATGCCGCGCCAGAGGCCGAGATCCTTGAGGATTTGCGTGAACACATTTTGCCAACGCCCGGCGTGGTCGGCTATCACGATCTACGCGTGCGCCGGATCGGTGATGTTTACGAAATGGATCTTCACATTCAGGTGGATCCGAGCATCAGTGTGGAAAATGGTCATACGATCGCTAAAGCGGTGAAGCAGAATCTGCTGAAAACCCATCCGGAGATCTTTAGGGTACTCATCCACATCGAACCAGCGACCGA
>PWZW01000140.1 GCA_003567255.1 Puniceicoccaceae bacterium
GAAGACGCCATCGCAGACATTGCTGCGGGAAAGCTCGTTATCGTAACAGATGACGAAGCCAGAGAAAACGAGGGAGACCTCGTGATGGCGGCCGCGAAGGCAACGCCGGAAACGGTTAACCAAATGATCCTGCATGCCCGTGGCCTGATTTGCGTGCCGACCACAGGCCATCAACTAAAGCGTTTGGGGATCAATCCAATGGCCTCGGAAAACCGGGAATCGCACGGGACTGATTTTGCGGTCTCGGTCGATGCGGCTGAGGGGATCACCACTGGCATCAGCGCGTACGACCGTGCGGAAACGATCAAGATCCTCGGCGATCCGGGAGCAAGCCCTGATCAACTGGTTCAACCCGGCCACGTCTTCCCCCTTCGCGCCAAACCAGGCGGCGTCCTACAGCGTGCCGGTCACACAGAGGCTGCGGTGGATCTGGCGCAATTGGCCGGATTGCATCCGAGTGGCGTTATCTGCGAAATTTTGAATGAGGACGGATCGCTCGCTCGCCTGCCCGATCTTTTGAAGTTTAAGGAGAAGCACGGGCTCAAGCTCATCTCGATCGCCAGCCTGATCGAATACCGGCATAAGCGCGACCGCTTGGTGGAGTGCTTGGCAAAAAGGCAAGTCAGCAATCGTCACGGCACCTTCGATCTCCACCTTTACCGGAGTATCTTGGATGATCGGCAACACATCGTCCTATCCATGGGTCAACTGGGACCGGAGGAGACCTTGGTCCGCGTTCACGGAGAGCACTTACTGGAGGATGTTTTTGGCATCGGCGAAACCTCTCCCGAATCAAATGTTGACCGCACCCTCGCGAAAATTGCGGAACGCAAACATGGGGTTTTGCTTTACATCGGACGGCCCAATGGGGGCGTTGCGATTGACGCTGAGACGATCCAGCCAAAGCCGAAAAAAGGTACAGCCGAGGTCGGCAACTCGAAAATGGATTTCCGGGACTACGGCGTCGGCGCTCAAATCCTGGTAGCTCTTGGCCTCAAAGACATTCGGCTGGTCACCACCAAGAAGCGCAAAGTGGTCGGGCTGGATGGCTATGGCCTGAATATTGTTGGCCACGAACCGATCTGATATGAAGAGGGTTCAGCCAAACCCAGAGGCGCGAAAGGACCGCTGACGCGCCGGACCTTGACAAGGGTCAGTCTCCAAGCACATCGACAACCTGAATATTCCGCCGCTCGGCCTCACCCAAACCAAGCGAAGCGGCAAAGGGGATTTGCGCCGGAATCGGGCTAATTTCAGGAAAGCCCTCCAACCTGCGGAAGAAATTCATGCGATCGTAAACGAGCCGATCCATCGCCACCGGATCTCCACTCAACCACACCAAGGGCTCTGAGCGGGTGTAAAGCGAGCGAAAGCCAGGGCCTCCAATATACTGAAAACGCCAAAGCGTCGTAAGGTTCAGCACCATACGCTCTCGCTGCTCCGGAATTCCGGCGATCTCCGCGATGGCGGCCGCAGCAGAGGAACGATTGGCAAGAAAGCGTCGTCCGTTACTGACGTTCCAGAGGGTGGCGTTTGCCAACGCGCCATCGACACCAATCGCGGGATCATCGACAAAGACCGGGAGGTTTATCCAGAAATCCACTTCGAACAAAAGCAGGTCCGCGAGAAAGCTCTTCCGGGCCTCATCCACCTCATCAAAGATAGGACGGTCCACCCTCCGCAGCCCACGAAGGGCGCCACTTTCACGAGTCGGAGGGATCGGACTTTCGTAAAACCAGTCCCGGTCGTAGTGCTGACCTTTTTCCAGGGCAATCACCGGAACGCCCTCAAAACGATGTTCGAGGGACCGGTTTTGAGGAAGGAAACCCGCCGAACGGAGGTTATGCTCTGAGTAATCGACAATGAAAATCGCGTCCCGCTGAAAGCCACGGGCTTCCAGTCGGTCGATCAATGCTTTAACGAGCTGCCGGTCGGTGGACAGCCCTAATCCGGAGCGAGTATTCACCTTTAAACCCACCGCGCCCCGATCCTGCGGTGCAAGTTTAACGCCCGCGGTAGCTTCGTACCTTCCCAATAATTTTTCCAGCGTATCCTTAAGTTCGGGCAGCTCGACGGTCTCCGCAATCTCTGCCTGCCAGATTACCCCACGCGGACCGGGCGGAAGCAAATCCCCCTCCGCCGACAGGCAGGAGCTCAGACTGAGAACCATCATGAACCACCCAAAGAACCGCTTTTTCAAATCAATCACCACGTCATTAGACCCAGAACCCTTGGAATGGTGCCACCCTATCCACTTGACACATCAACCACCGGAGAAAAGGCTAAACCATCCTTCGAAATTATGCCTCGCGCAACTAAGAAAACGTCCTTTCCTCACATCGCTTTGATTTGTTCGCTGGTTCTCCTTTGGGCCTGCACCAGTCCCGAGGAGCGGTTTGAGAGGGATTTTAATACCGCCGTTTCGGAACGGGAAAGTGGAAATCCCGAACGCGCTCTCGAAATCCTCGACCGGCTTGCAGCGGAGCAGCCAGAAAATCCGCAGGTACTTGCCGAGCAGGGGCGCGCTTACATCAGCCAGGGTGAAGCGGAAACCGGCGCCTTTTTCCTTGAGCAAGCCTCGCTCATGTTACCCGAAGACATCGGCCTTTTAGAGGAAACTTTTGATGTGCATCGCTCGATCGAAGACGAGGCGGGCTTGCGTGACATTATAATGCGTATGGAAGCCGTTGCTCCGGAAATGTTGGGCGCAGAGGAGTGGCTGACAATCGCCCGGGTAAAGGCTGACCGCAATGAAACCCGTCCTGCGCTCGAGGCCTACCTCCGCGCCAACCGCATGTCAGGTGGCGCGGTGGAAGGTGGGGACGCCTTTGAAGTGGGTCAGCTTTTTTACACTGTGGAAAACTACGCCCAAGCGGAACGCTGGTTAAAAACCGCGGAGGAGCACCCGGATTTTCAGCTTCAAGCGCAGTTCGGACTCCTCGAACTTTACCTCGCACGTCAGCAATGGGCAGATGCGGAAGCGCAGATGCAAACCATTGACGAAGGCTTTCCCGGCGCGGTGGAAGGTAGCGAATGGGCCGAGGCCCGCGTTGAGTTGCAGCGTTGGCGGGAACGGCGCGAAGCGGCGATAAGCCAAGTCACCGCCATCCAGCAACCCACCGAAACCGTGGTCTCCGAGACCGAGGATTCGGAGACCGTCGAAGCGCCCGTGCCAGACGATGAGGAGCCCACAACGGTGGGAGAAACTGCCCCGTCCGAAGCTTCTGAACCGGCAGAGACCGAGGCCGTTGTCGCGGGTTCTGTCAAAATGGATCTGCCCGAAACCGAGGCTGAGGGTGATTTAGCAGCATCGGCGGAAACGAGAGCGTTGACTTTCGATCCCAATATCCAATTGCAACCCGCAGACCCGGACTTCGGCATCTCGGTGACCTTTGATGGTGCCACGCCCGGGACGGTCGTTTTTCGCAGCGACTCCTTGGAGGGAGCGGCACCCACTGCTGTTCCGGAAGCCACAGATTTTTCCACCGACGACGCGGCCACCGACCCTTCCGACACCGAAAGTGATCCCACACCCTCCGCTTCCGTTTTGCTGGACCGCGCGAATCAGCAAGCCTTGGCTGGCAATCAGCAAGCAGCGATCCGCCTCTTTTGGCAGGCTTTGGGACAGCGCCCGGAAGACGCCGAAATCTGGCATCTTTTGGCGCGCAGTTACCTGATCGAAGGGGAACGCCGCAACGCGGAAACCACTTCTTTGGAGGCGATTCGCCTTGCTCCGGAAAACGTTACTTACGCGCTTCAGCATCTCCGCATAGTGCAGCAGGTACGCCCGCCGGCAGATTTCATCCGCGAGATTGAGAGAGCGCAGCGCCAATTCCCCGAAAGCCCCGAAATCACCCTCACCCTCGCCCGCGCCTACGACCGCATCCTGGACAACCGCAGTGCAGCCCGCACGCAGTACAACCGATTCTTGAGACTCGCGCCCGGGCACCCGATGAGTGAAGAAGCAGAGACGGCCCTAAATCGCCTGCGTTAAGCCCTTAGCCTCTCCCGAAATATACCGTTTGCTCATGCCGGTAATTGCGCAAAAGTGTATCGAAGCGATCCGCCTTCAAGTTGATTTGGCTGACGCTGTGGGCCCCTACGTTCCCCTAAAACGCGTGGGTAAATCGTGGAAAGGCCTTAGCCCCTTCACCAACGAGAAAACACCCTCTTTTTACGTCCATCCAGACAAGGGGTTTTACAAATGCTTCAGTACCGGCAAGGGAGGCGACATCTTTACTTTCTTCATGGAGGTTGAAAACCTGAGCTTTCCCGAAGCGATTGAGTTCATCGCCCGGCGTTTTAATATCCCTATCGAGTATGACGGGAAAGGTCCGGACAAAGCCGCGCTGTCTATCCGCAAACAACTTTTTGATGTACACGCGTTTTGCGTAGAGTGGTTCCATAAGCAATTCATGGAGTCCACCGAAGCCGAGCCGATTCGAGATTATTGGCAAACCAAGCGGGGATTTTCTCTCGATGCCGCGGAACGCTGGAAAATCGGATACGCGCCCGCCGGTCGTGAGCCATTATTAAAGGCGCTTCTCGCTCGAAATACTCCGATCGAAGTACTCGCCAAAAGCGGATTGTTCTTTGGCGGCGAGGACGTACGCGATCCCTCCCGTCTCCTGGCCCGGTTTCGTGGACGACTCATGATCCCGATTCGTGACGTTCAAGGCAGGCCCGTCGCCTTCACAGCACGGCAGCTTGACGTTACTCCGCAGGACGATCCTGCCCGGGAAGCGAAGTATGTAAACAGCCCGGAAACCTACTTATTTAACAAAGGAAAACTCCTCTTTGGGCTCGACCATGCAAGAACACACATCCCAGAAAGAGGCACTTTTTTACTGGTCGAGGGCCAACTTGATGCCATCCGCTGTTGGGAGAACGGAGTACATACTGCGATCGCGCCCCAGGGAACCGCACTCACCGAAGATCAGCTCGAACTCCTCAGGCGCTATGACCCAAGCACCATCGAAGTGCTCCTGGACGGCGACAAGGCAGGCCGCGCCGCCGCGCTTAGAAGCATCCCGCTCGCCTTTAAGGTAGGTCTGGAGCTTGCTTTCCTGCCCCTACCGGAAAAAACGGACCCCGATGACCTTTTTCGCGAACATGGCGCATCCGCACTCGAAAACCTGCGAAAAAGTGCCCAAAGCCCACTTCAGCTGATCGTAAGCACGCAGCTACCCCCGGGCTCCCGACCTACCGCCCGGGAAAAAACTCAATGTATGCATACCCTTTTTGAGCACATCCAGCTGATTCAATCAGAAGTGGAGAAGGATGATTTGCTCAATACCGCGGCTTCCCTCCTCAAGGCCGATCCGCTGGCAGTACACAGGGATTTCCGCGAATGGAAAGGGAAACAAGTTAAACCCCAGTCGGTAAAAACCAAACCCGAGGCAAACGGAACCCCCCATTCCTCACGTACTTCAGCACAGTTATTGACATGCGCCGAGGGAGAGTTACTTTGGCTCCTTTTTAACTTTTCGGAATATACGCAGACAGTTGCCGAAATTATTGATCATGAATGGATTGAAACTGAGCAGATGGAAGGTCGCATGCTCTCGCGTTTACTCGCTGAGGTTCGGGAAGGCCTCTACGAGGGGCCTGGTTCACTCAATGAACTTTTAGAAACCAGCGAGGAGCGCACTTTCATCGCCGACCTGCAGACCAAGGAGCTGCAGTTGGATGAACCCCACCTCGTAATCACGGAATGTATCACCCGAATTCACAGAAAATTTTTAAAAAAGGCCCTTGGACAAGTTAACCAGCAAATCTTGAATGCCGACAGCACAAACGGAGAAGATTTGCTCCTGATGCGGGAACGCAAGGAACTTTACAAACAACTTAACCACTCATTTGAACTCAAACCCGCTGAAGCCGGGGAATGAACCCTCCACTCAAAACTATGGCTGACTCCAAAAAAAAGACCAAGCAGACAAAACCGACTGCGAAAGCCGCTAAAGCAACGTCGAAAAAATCTGCGAAATCTCCTGCCAAAAAATCAATTGCCGCAGTAAAAAAATCTGCAAAGGCAGTGAAGCAAACACCGGTCGAAAAGACAGTCAAAAAAGCCGCCAGAAAAGTACCGGCGAAAAAGGCAGCGTCTGGCAAAAGTCCCAAGAAAAAAACCACCGCAAAAAAGGTTACAGAGAAAAAACCGAAAACCACGAAGGCGAACAAGGAAGTTGCCGATGAAAGCCTGATCGCTGCAGCGATTCCGGTCGAACGGGTGCGTCGACTCTCGGCAAAGGCTCAGGAAAAGTTGAATGAGCGGATCCGCAACCTCATCAAACTTTCCAAGGAACAGGGTTTCCTGACCTACAAGGATATCAATAAGGCATTGCCTGACAGCGTAAATAATGCCGACGAGATAGAAAACGTCATTTCCATCCTCCAGAATCTGGAGGTCGATATTTTGGATTCCGACGAGGTGGAGGCCTTCAAGGCCCGCATGGAGGAAACTGAGGAGAAAGAAGTTCGTACGACTCAGAACGATATTTTGGACGATCCAGTCCGGATGTATCTTAAGCAGATGGGCCAAGTGCCTCTACTCCCCCGTGAGGAGGAGGTCTCCATTTCAAAACGTATCGAAGTCGCTGAGCTCAGAGCTCAGGACGCTCTGTTCTCGGTTGCGATCACGGCTGATTTTCAAAACGAAACGGTGCGTAAGCTGATCTCCCGTGAAGAGCGCTTTGACCGGGTAGTCCTGGATAAAAAGATCGAAAGCCGCGAAGCCTACTTCAATTCCCTTCCCAAGCTTTTGGAGGAATCCGAAAAACTGCGGGAACGCATCTATAAAGCCTGGGATGATTCGATCGCCGCCGAAACCGAAAGCCTCCGCAAGCGGGCGCTGACACGAATGCGCAAATACGAGGGCCAGCTTAAGCCGGTACTGCGCAAATTCTGCCTTAAACTTAAGATCTTTGAGGATTTCGTGAAAGATTTGGCCCCGATCTACAAAGAAATATCGGACCACTTCGAGGACCTTTCTTTGGCTGAACGCGCCACCGCCCGCCGGAAGAAAAAGGTGGATACCGCTCTCATTGAAAAACGTTTGGCAGAGATCGAGGCGGCGTACCGTATGCCGCCTTCGGACTTGCTTGAACTCATCACCGAAGTCCGCACCGGCATGCGGGAAGCGCACAAGGCAAAGACCGAAATGGTGGAAGCCAACTTGCGTTTGGTTATCTCGATCGCGAAGAAATACACCAACCGTGGACTTTCCTTCCTTGATTTGATTCAAGAAGGGAACATGGGGCTGATGAAAGCGGTAGAGAAGTTTGAATACCGTCGGGGCTACAAATTTTCCACCTACGCCACCTGGTGGATTCGTCAGGCGATCACCCGCAGCATTGCCGACCAGGCACGGACGATTCGGATTCCGGTCCATATGATCGAAACCCTGAACAAGGTCATGCAGGTTCAAAAGCAACTCCTCCAAGAGTTGGGGCATGAACCAACTGCTGAAGAGGTTGCGGACGAGATGAAGCTCCCGGTTGAGCGCGTCCAACAAATCATGAAAATGGCGCAGCAACCGATCAGTCTGCAAAGTCCGGTTGGTGACAGTGACGACACCAACTTCGGTGATTTCATCGAGGACAAGGGAGCCGAAAACCCCTACGACATGACAGCTTACAGCCTACTCCGTGAAAAGATCATGGACGTGCTGGATAGTTTGACGGACCGCGAACGCAAGGTGCTTTCCCTTCGGTTTGGACTGCAGGATGGCTACTCTCGGACGCTTGAAGAGGTGGGACGTCAATTCAAGGTCACCCGGGAAAGAATCCGCCAGATCGAGGCGAAGGCGCTACGTAAAATGCGCCACCCTACCCGTATTCGACAACTTCACGGTTTCTTCGAGGGCGATGCCAACTTGGAAAAGCCCGGCATGGATAGTCTCCGCCGCGGAAATGGGGCAGAATAAAAATTCACCCGAGACACCAGCCAAATAATCATGAAGTATTCAAGTAAAATGACCGCCCTCCTTTGGGGACTTTGCTGCGCTTCAATCCTCATTGGGTGTGCCAGCAGCTCCACGGAGCCGCGGGTGCGGGAGGGGCGCCAGCCAGACTTGGATGCTTTTGGCGCGAGCCCCGGGCCACGACAGATTGAACGTCGCGCACTTCCCTCGGGCAGTGTCGGCTCCTTGGTGCAAGTCAGCCGGGATAACACCTTCGCCACGATAAGCGTACCCACAACACTCGACGCTGACGTCGATTTTCTCGTCGTCGAAGGAGCGGAAGGCAACACCACCGCAGTTTTAGGGACCACTAAACGCTTTGATTCGGAACGTTTGATCAGCGTTTTTGTCCTTGAAGGTGCACCTCGGATAGGCGACTATGTCAGAGAGCCTAATACTCAAGAAATTACAAACTTCACCGAGGCATTCGCAGAAGAGCTCGTTATCCTCCGTTCAAACTAGGTTTTAATTTATCCAAATCCCCTCACCGCATATGCCAGCTTTTATCCAAAATATTTCCGCGACACAACTCATCGCAATCCTTCTCATTATCCTGCTTCTTTTTGGTGCAAAGCGGCTTCCGGAATTAGCGCGTTCATTTGGTAAGTCTTTGCGGGAGTTTAAAAATGCCACCAAAGATATCGAAAAAGACTTCAAGTCGGCAATGGATGATGAACCGGACAGTGAAGACCGGGCCGTTCCATCGCGCAGCAAAAAGGTAAGTCCTCCAAAGGCAGAACCGATCAAACCAACCGAAGCTTCGGTTGACGTGGAAAGCTCCAAAACCGAAGAGGATACTGAAAAAGTGCCGACCGAAGAAGTTGAATCGGGTAGCACGAAATCCTGAATTTTCGCGTCTCTTCGCGCTCGCTCTCTTGCCTTTCTCTTTTGCCGGGAAGCGTGCTCGGCGCGGTATAAGCAGTTCGCGTCCGGATTTTCATTCACTAGCAATTTTCGCTATAGGCACATTTGTTCTGCGGTCTCCTTAGGTGCACAAAGTAGGTAAAGCATGCCTTCCCATCATTCTTCTGGGAATGTGCGTCATCGGGTTTTTGTGGCTGCGTCCCCGTCTCCTGGATGATTCGCTTGGATTTGAGCCGGTTGACGTCGAACTGAGCCCTGTCGTCGACGAAGCTTTGCGTAAAAAGCTCATCTCTGGTGAACCGCTCCCCGCCCTGGATGAAGCCCTCGAAGCCCGCCTAATGCGTCATTTGACCTCCGGCGAATTAAGGAATTATTTGCTCGCCCTTGCTTTTGTAGAAAAATTACTCAGTGAGGATGTGGTCCTTGCGAGCGATGCCTTTACTCAAGATTTCCTTCGCGATGGGTACTACCGTGCTTTGCGCCATGAAGTACATCGGCTCGCCCTTACCCTTGAGCGGAACCCGCGTGCGCCTCTGATCGATCCGTTTTATCCTCCGGGTGCTACTGCGTTGTCCCGCCGGCTCCACGACGCTCAGGATTGGGCGGCACGAGAGTTTCAGTTCATGCGTAATCGGACGCTTAACCAGTACTGGGATGCTGTCGAAACGTTCAGCTCTGGAGACAGCCCACACCTGCCCGTTAACACCGATTTCAGTTCCTTCGGCTGGGGAAATTATCATGGCGAATACGTCCTCGCACTACGTATGCCGAGGAGTCAAAACACCACGCGAAAAATTGATCGCATCGCCGCAATGGTTACTTCAAACAACCCGCCCCGCTAAGGCTTGGCTCCCTTTGTGAATCTGGTCACCAACCATCCGCCCAAAACCAATTGCGTGGGGTGGTACAATAAAATGGGCACAATCAGCAGGCTCAATTCCGGGCCACCCTCGAACGCACCAAAAATAGCGGCAGAAAGCGGTAGGCCCGCCGCAAGCGTCTTTTGACTTCCACAAAAATAGCCTGCAATGCGTGAACCGCGGGAGAGTTTAAGCATACCGCCAAGCCACCAAACAAACCCACTGAGCAGCCCCAACAAAATGAGCACCCCCAGGAAGGTATGGATCACAGGTCCCGCGCCCATCGTCCCCCAAATCCCCCGCGAGAAACTTTCACAAAAGGCGACATAGACGATGAAGTAAATCACCCCGTTATTGATTCGTTTGATCACATGCTTTCTTGGGGCAAAAAGGTCCTTGAGCCAGGGACGCAGGCACTGTCCAATCAATAGGGGTAGCAAAATCTTTAGCCCCACACTGAGCAATAATGGGCTGACTGGAACCGCGGCGGAGGCGGTCGTTGAAAATGCAAAAACGCAGACGAGAGGAACCAGAAATACGCCTGCGACATTGGAAAGCGTGGTATTAAACAGGGCTCCACTGACGTTGCCCCCGGCGGAAGCAGTTAAAGCCACAGCAGACGTGATGGTGGTCGGCAAAATCGCCAAAAACAAAAAGCCCGCGCGCAAGTCGGTATCGGTAAAAAAGGGTGCACTGAGCCACAGCCCCACACCGACAAGCAATGGAGCGACCAAAAAGGTGGTCGTCTGGATGCTTAAATGGAGTCGCCATTCTGCGAAGCCATCTCGCAAACTTTCAAAAGGCAATGAAACGCCTTGGGAGAAAAAGATGAAAAAAACACCCACCGCGACCAGCAAGGAGGACGGGATAACCCCGCCTTCAATGGCGGCCTCCGGCCAAATCCACGCCAAAAAAATTGCAGCGACGATGGCTACGATAAAGCTATTTGATTTAAGAAAATTTTTCACAGATGTTCACAGATGGAAAAGCGCGGATTTACGCCTTTTTAAAAGGGATGAGCGCATGAGAAAAGCGTACGTGAAGTCGAAAAGTCACTACCTCCCCTGATTTCGCATTAGTCGTCATCCGGTAAGCCCCGCGCTGCTAAGGTCTGGGCGAGGGAAGCACTCGCCCGCTCAAGCCACA
>PWZW01000130.1 GCA_003567255.1 Puniceicoccaceae bacterium
ATCCTACAGTGAAAACGCACACCAGAGAATTCGGACGCGATTCGATCATTTATGCCGAGGGCGAGCCCCCAAAATCTGCCTTCCAAATTATCCGCGGTAACGTCGAGTTAAGCATCAATAAGGGCGGCCGAAAGGTGGTCATCGGTACCCTCGGTCCCAAAGACTTTTTCGGAGAAATGAGCCTATTGCAGCATCGTCCCAGGGAAATCACGGTGCGCACCCTAAGTGAGGTGGACGTGAAAATTTTTGATGAAGACAATTTTACCGATTACCTCGCGAACGAACCGGGGGCATTGCTCAAGTATTTGAATTCAGTCTATGAAAGGGTGCGAGCGACGAGCGACCGCCTCCGCTCGGAAATCGGGAGGAACGAAAACGAATTGCACACTGCCAGCCATCTGGAGGACGCAACGCCTTCCTTGAAGACGGCCCAAACAAAGGCTTACGGTTTTAACGGGGCTGACGCCTCAGCGGTCGCCAGTCCCACTATCGAAGCACCCCAAACCTCCGTCGATCTGAAGCTGAAGGTAACCATACATCCCAATTCAGAAGAGACGTTGAGGCAAGAGCTGCTGCAATCCCAAGCATTGGAGGTGTTTCCTTTTCGTATTGGTCGCCAAGCAGATCCGGCGCTTTCGGCTCCGCAGGGGGCGAGTAACGAAATGAACATCAGCGACACGCCTCCGTACCGCGTATCCCGGCATCATTGCGCGATCGAAGTCGTTGACGGCGCTTGCTTTGTCCGCGACTGCAATAGCCAGCTTGGCACGATTGTGAACGGACTCACCATTGGTGAAAGCGCACGCTCCATGGAGGCGCGCCTCAAACCGGGGCTCAACTACCTCGTCCTGGGAGATGCCGAAAGCCCCTACCGGTTTAAGGTAGAAATCTCTGAGTGACGCTTAACGGCTTGACTCAGCTCAAGGGAAACGCGGACACTCCTCCTCTCGATCTCATTTACGCAAACGATTACTTAACCGAAAAAATTATGGCTGGAGTTGGCAAATTGATGAAGCAGGTGCAGAAGATGCAAAAACAGATGGAAAGCGTCCAAGCAGAACTTGCTGAGAAAGAATTAACGGTAAGCAGCGGCGGAGGGGCGGTTGAAATCGTGATCACCGGGCAAAGCGAATTTCGCAAGCTTACCATCGACCCCGAGTTCCTTAAAGAGGATGCGGAGATGGTTTCAGAGACTTTGCTCGGGGCGATTCAAGAAGCTTCTGCCAAGGCCAAAGCGGTGAACGAAGAAGCCATGGGCTCAGTTGCTGGCGGCATGGGTGGAGGCTTACCCGGATTCATGTAAATAAGGGGAGCCCGCACGTGTGAGCGCTGTCGGGGAAGGCACCGCGAACCTCCGGGAGGCCTTGCCTATTTACCTATTCCCATTTGCTTTGGTCCATGATGCCGCCCGCCTTTGATCGTCTAACCGATTTGCTCAAGCGGTTTCCTGGACTGGGATACCGCTCAGCTGAACGCCTTGCTATGCACCTGCTGGTGGAGCACCGTGATCAACTGGACACGCTGGTCGACCGTTTAAAAACGGCGGCAGAAGAAGTCAGCGTCTGTCCTATCTGCGGAAACATCTCCGAGGGAGACGCGCCTTGCGGAATTTGCACGGACCCAGCCCGCGACGAAAGTGTGCTTTGCATTGTCGAACAAATTCCCGACCTCATCGCTATTGAGCGATCCGGCGCGTGGCGGGGGCGCTACCACGTCCTCGGGGGAAAACTCTCCCCGATCCATGGAGTCGGTCCAAATGAACTGAACTTTACGCAACTGCTCAGACGGCTCGCCGAGGGTAATATTTCGGAACTCGTGCTTGCACTTTCTAACGATATTGAGGGGCAAGCTACCTGCCACTATATTCAAGAAGAGATCATTCAAGGGCGGCCGATTCGCTTGAGCCGGATCGGATTTGGTTTACCAAGCGGCGGTGGAGTCACCTTTGCCGATTCCGTAACCCTAAGAAGCGCTCTGGACGGCCGCCGCTCCTACAGTTGATTGCCCGGGAGCTTGTCGGGCTTTTCCAATCACCCACCCTGCCTGCTTTCTTCGCCAAGTGCGCTCGACTTGCCGCAGTTTCCTTTCCTATCTTACTGGCATGTCATCAAAGGATAACTTCACCCCAAACGCTTACCAGCTACTAGACAGCGGACATGGCCGCAAACTTGAACAGTTTGGAGAAGTCACCCTGGACCGGCCTTGCGCTCAAGCGGTCTGGTCGCCCCAATTTCCAAAACTTTGGGATCACGCAGAAGCTAGCTTTTCCCGCAAAGATGGCCTGCGCTGGAGGGGCCGCGAAAAACTGCCTGATGCATGGACGGTCCCCATCAATGGCGTCACGCTCAAACTCTCAACGACCGACTTTGGGCATCTTGGCGTTTTTCCGGAGACGCGGGGTATTTGGGATTGGATACGCCACAAACTCAACGAAGCCCGTCGCCGAAGAGAAACACCGCTTCGTTTCTTAAACTTATTCGCATATTCCGGCGGAGCTACCCTGGCCGCTGCGCAAACCGGGGCGGAGTGTTGCCATGTGGACGCCTCCAAGGGGATGGTCCAATGGGCGAGCGAAAATGCCGGTTTAAATGGCCTGGGTGAAGCGCCCATCCGTTGGATCATCGACGACGTTAACAAGTTTCTGCTCCGTGAAGCGCGAAGGGGTCGGGCGTATGATGCGGTCCTCCTCGACCCGCCCTCTTTTGGAAGGGGAAAACAGGGTGAGCTCTACAAAATTGAGCAGGATCTCCTCAACACTTTGGAAAACGTTAAAAATGTGCTCAGTAAACGTCCGGCCTTTGTTTATTTGACCAGTCACACGCCTGGCTTTAGTCCAATCGTCCTGAAAAATCTTCTGCGCCAGCTTTTGCCCGAAGCAAAGCATGAATGCGGAGAAATGCTCCTCGAGGGTGCCCCGGAAGTGTACCCTCTGCCAAGTGGAACATGGAGTACGGCTTCCTTTGACTAAACGGACCCGACCATCGCTCCCTGGTCCTCCTTTACTCGATTAAGTGGGCTCCAGCCGCTGCGCGGGTTTTCAGTATGTCCGGTAGATCTCCATATACTTGCTGGTAGCTTTCGGCTACCGCATCCGCCTCGGCGGAGGTAAACGCTTCTGTCGTTAGCGCCATCACGGCCCCTCCAAAGCCTCCGCCCGTTAGACGCGCTCCGAGGACGCCGGTCCGCTCACGCAAGAGCGCAACCAATGTATCGAGTTCCGGAATCGAGTTTTCAAATAAGGTCCGCGAGCTTTCATGAGAGCTGAAAAGGCAGGCACCCACTTGCTGGAGGTCATTCCGTCCGAGCGCTGCTTCCACCTCACGAACCCGCGCAATTTCTGTGACCACGTGCAAGGCACGCTTGAAAAGCACGGGGCCAAGCTTTGCCTCTGCGGAACGGACTGCTTCCTCCGAGAAATCCGCCAAGCAAGTGGCTTGGGGTTTATTTTCGGCAAGTAAACGGGCGGCCTCCATACACTCGGCGTTGCGTTCACTGTAAAAGGAATCCACCAGTGAGTGTTTCTTTGCGGTATTAAAAATCCAAATATTCAGTCCCTCTCCAAGCGGTAGCGTGGTGAACACTTCATTTGCGCAATCGATCCTGACCAAACTCCCGAGTGCTCCAAAAGCAACCACTCCCTGATCCAGGATCCCGCAGGGAACGCCGACAAAATTATTTTCGGCAAGACGCCCAATTCTGGCAAATCCCAGTTTATCAGTCGAAAACCCGCACAGTTTAGCGAGCGCATAAGCGGTTGCCAACTCCAGGGCCGCACTGCTACTCATGCCCGCACCGGTCGGCAGATCGCTGTCCACCAAGATCTCTACGCCCCGGCTAAGCTCAGCACCCTGGTCCATCATTGCCTGAATGACGCCCAACGGATAGTTTGCCCAAGCCGCCTCACCGGTCAGTGGTTTCAACCCATCAAGTGAACTTTCGACAAGCTTCGGCTGCTGGATACTGACGCACTTTACGGCCCGATCCTCTCGCAAACGAGCGAGGACAGTGACTCCTTGCTCCACCGCCAAACCCATCACCAAGCCACCGTTGTAGTCGGTATGATTTCCAATGAACTCGACGCGCCCGGGGGCTCTTGCAGCCACTGAAGGCTCGCCCTGAAATACCTCCTGAAAACGGCGATAAAGTTGATCTTCGTGATGAATCATAAGTTTTCCTTTGGATTTGTTGGGCACGCGGAACGGCCTTTTAAAAGCGACCTGTCCTTACCCCTTCTGCTTTCCCCATGAATCCCGAAGGGGCACGGTTCGATTGAAAACAGGTGCGCCGGGTTCGCTGTCTCGCGTGTCCGCAATAAAGTACCCCACCCTTTCAAATTGAAACGAGCGGCCCGCCTCGGCCTGAAGCAGCGATGGCTCAACCATGGCTTGAACGATCTTTAACGACTCTGGATTCAATTCCTCGGTGAAAGGGACAGCCTTATCCCGACCCGGACGTTCGACCGTGAAAAGGCGATCAAAGAGACGCACCTCAGCTGATTTTGACTTATCGGCGGGCACCCAATGGATGACCCCCTTCACCTTGCGCCCCTCCGGGGGTGCACCGAGGGTGTCCATATCGCAATGACACCGAAGCTCAACGATCTCTCCCGCAGCATCCTTGATGACCTCATCACATCGAATGACGTAAGCATAGCGAAGCCGGACCTCACGCCCCGGAGCCAATCGAAAGAACTTTTTAGGGGCATCCTCCATAAAGTCACTGCGTTCGATGAAGAGCTCTTTAGTGAAGGGGATAGCCCGCACGCCCGCCTGCGGATCCTCCGGGTTGTTAATCGCCTCGACCGTTGCTTCCTGATCCTCCGGGTAATTGGTCAGGACGACCTTCAGCGGTTCGAAGACCGCCATCCGCCGCTGAGCAACCCGATTCAGGTCGTTGCGCACCGCATGCTCCAGAAGGGCAATGTCGGTGGTACTGTTAAACTTCGTTACCCCGATCGTTTCACAAAAATCCCTAACCGCCCGTGGCGTGTAGCCCCGGCGGCGAATCCCCGAAATCGTAGGCATCCGGGGATCATCCCATCCGTTGACGTGCCCCGCTTCGACAAGTTCCAGCAAGCGTCGTTTACTCATTACCGTGTAGGTGAGGTTCAAGCGGGCGAACTCGATTTGGCGGGACGGAAAAATACCGAGTTGCTCGATAAACCAGTTGTAAAGTGGACGGTGGTCTTCGAACTCCAGGGTGCACAGCGAATGGGTGACGTGCTCCAGCGAGTCCGACTGCCCGTGGGTAAAATCATAAGTCGGATAAATGCACCAGGCATCCCCGGTGTGATGATGGTGCGCACGTCGAATACGGTACAAGGCCGGATCCCGCATGTTTAGGTTTGGATGCGCCATATCTATTTTCGCTCGGAGGATCTTTTCCCCATCGGCAAATTCTCCGGCGCGCATTTTTTCAAATAAAGCCCGGTTTTCTTCGGGTGAGCGATCCCGGCAAGGGCTTGGCTTTCCGGGCTCAGTTAAGGTACCACGATAAGCCCGCATCGCTTCGGCATTCAAATCACAAACGTAGGCCTTGCCTGCATCAATCAATTCAAGTGCCCAGGAGTAAAGCTGTTCAAAATAGTCTGAAGCAAAGCACTCTCGATTCGGAAGGAAACCCAGCCAGCGTATGTCCCGCTTGATGGCCTCGATATATTCGACGCTTTCCTTGTCCGGGTTGGTATCGTCAAAGCGGAGATTACAGCGCCCCTTGTATTTCTCGGCCAAACCGAAATTCAGACAAATGGATTTGGCGTGCCCAAGATGCAAGTATCCATTGGGCTCTGGGGGGAAACGGGTTTGCAGACCATCCGCCAACTTTCCGGAGCTTAGGTCATCAGCGATGATTTGATCGATAAAATGAGCGGACTTTTCGGATTCTTCAGACATAAAACTTCCTATGAAAAACTGAGCGCGGAGGTGGAGCCAGCATAATCGGTGGCAGGCAAACAGGTTCTATCCCTAAACCTCCGTTTCGTTTGCACTGCCGACATCCAATTTGGCGGCAGCCCCCAAGCCAAGGGTCACACGAGTCCCACTCCCGAGAAGCTCGAGTTCTATGGCCTCAGCGCTGAGGCTTCGGTTGATCACCTTGAGGGAAGTCCCCGGTCCGAGAGATTTCTCCGCGAGGTACTGCAAAAAACTTGAATCCTGGTCCCGGATCCGACGCACGGTAACGTTTTCGTCCTCCCGGCAAGCCGCGAGCGATCGGGAGGTATTGGGCGAGATACTACCTTCGGCGTCGGGGATGGGGTCTCCATGGGGATCCTCCTTCGGGCGTCCCAATAGAGCATCGATCCGCTCAAGCAGGAGCTCACTGACAACGTGCTCCAAGCGCTCCGCTTCAGCGTGGACTTCCGACCAGTCAAAACCCAGCACCTCAACCAAAAACTGCTCAATTAAGCGGTGCCTGCGCAAGACGTGCAGTGCCAGCGTCCGCCCCTCCTCGGTGAGTTCGACGCCGACCCGGGGAGCATACACCACCAAACGCGCATCGGAGAGCGCTTTGACCATTGTCGTTGCCGTCCCCGGGACCACCCCGAGTGCCGTAGCCACTTTCCCCATCGGCACGCTGGAATTTCCAAGTTCATCCGAAAGCAAATAGATGTGCTTCACATAATCTTCCACCGTACTCGACGCCATTAAGAAGGGTAAACCGACCTTAAGCCGACGGCGCAAGCAAAAGCTGTGCTGACGCCAAAAGCATCTGCGGATTGTTCTGGAGTGAAGTCTATAGTTCCCGGCTCAGGAAAATGCCTGCCCACGTACGATCGTAGGAACGGGCGGTTAAATCCCGCTTTTCATCCCGGGCACGACTGAGCTCAAGCTGTAAACCAAGGCGCAGGTTACTCCGCAAAAGGTAGGTCATTTCGCTGGATAAAGTGTAGAGCCAATCGTTCACCGGACTGCCATCATAATTCAAACCACGGGCTAGAAAACCTACCCGAGAGGTCCAGAGGGTTTCGCTCTGATGTGTCCAGGTGAGCCCATAGGTCATGTCGCGATTGCCAAGAAAACCACTCCCACTCACCCATTGGCGTTCAACGGCACGAAAGCTTAGCTGATTTTTTGGGTCGAGCTGTGCGCTCAGGCTCGCATCCAAATAGAGGCGCGTCAGCCTCAAAGCACCGGGGCCACTGCGGTAATCGTGACGGGACGGGCCGGCCTCTATCCTCCCGCTAACCCGCTCGTGAAACTGACCGGTATACCCGATAACTGCGCGCGTGTAATGGCTGGAACGACTGGAGGGCCGGGCGCCCTGATCACCTTGATGGATGTAGCCGCGCCTAACGCCAAGATAGAGTTCACCCCGATCATCCATGCGATGCCCGACATCCACCCCACCCCACAGATCGTAACGATTGATCCAGTTATCATAACCCAAGGGTCGTGCTGCCCCAACCAAACGCTCGGTATCTATGTCAAAATAAACCAAGTTCCCCAGCACCCGGACAAAGGCGGTGTCCCCATCGATCCGAAATTGGCCCGAACTACGGTTTTGCCACTGATTGCGCCGACCGCGGACCGCCGCCGTCGCAAAAGCGTTGCGCCCACCGTCAAATTCCACCGCTTGCGACGCCCCTTGTACCCGTGTCTGGGTGGACTGTATTTGAAAACTTAAGGGACCATGCCCACCGCGGTAATTAAAACCCAAATCGTGCTGGACATGGTCTTCCGTCCGCTCCGACCAGAATCGCTGCGCGCGGGGTCGGTAAAAAAGTTGAAGCCCGTCAATACCTTCCCGCCAGCGAACCTCGGCACTGAGCTCGGAAATCATGGAGTCGCGCTCAGCGACCGTCCCCAACTCCGCTCGATATACGTTGGTGTCATAAATCAATCCGGTGCCCAGTTCGACGTCAAAACTTCCAGCCCCAACGAGCATCCCGGGGCCGATCGGCCCCAGCACGGCCAGTAAAACAACCAGGCCTCGCCGCCTCCCAATACGGGTAAAATTGCCAACCCAAGGGCGGGGATTCACTCGATTTTTCTTAAACATGTTTCGGGTCTAGCACCTTTCTCGGTATTCTTAAAGCTAATAGTTAATTATTATATTTTAAGCTTTTCTAATCTTGGAACACTTTGTACTTTATGCCGATGATGGTTAACAAACTGTCGACGCCTTGTCAGTCGTTGTTTTACCGTTTCTCGAAAAGGACCTTCTCATCGATATGAAAACTAAAACTATTCTCGGCCTCACGATTGGTCTTCTCGCCTTTCTGGCTCCTCTGCTCATCGCACCGGAAAGTCTCTCCCTGGCGGGACGGATCAATCTTGGAATCTTTTTGATGGCCGCCACCTTCTGGGTGCTTGAGCCCATTCCGATTTACGCAACCTCGGTGGTGGTTATCCTTCTTTTGGTTCTGGGGCTGAGCGCACAGGGGCCCTTCGCTCAATTCACCCAACCCAAAGCAATCAGTCCCCAAGCCACAGAGATCCAAAACACCTGGGAGGTACCGGTCGCTGCGCTCAGGGACGACCAGATCTACCTTCAGACCGCGCGTGGTTGGCAGTCGGTGGAGGTGCAGGTCCTGGCGCCGCTCGCCGAGTCCTCAATGGTTGCCATTCAAACCTCCACCCTCACGGCCGACAGCCCAATTGCGGCAAATGCGAAAAACTGGCAACTCACCTTTCAGGCACCCAGCTATGCAATCTATCTCGGAACCCTGGCGAGTCCGATCATTATCCTTTTTCTCGGGGGATTCATTTTAGCGGCTGGTGCGGTGAAGTATGAGCTCGATCGAAATCTCTGCCGAATAATCCTCAAGCCTTTCGGAACGCGTCCCGGAGCGGTTTTGTTTGGGCTCATGCTGGTGACAGCCCTGCTCTCCGGTTTCATGAGCAACACGGCGACCACAGTGATGATGATGGCTGTCATTCTGCCGATCGTGGCCAGCAGTCCGGAATCAGATCGGTTCCGTGTCGGACTTGCCCTCTGTATTCCGTTTGCGGCGAATGTAGGCGGCATCCTTACCCCCATTGGTACCCCTCCCAACGCCATCGCAATCAACGCCCTGATCAGTCAAGGCATTGCGATGCCTTTCACCAAATGGATGTTCCTGACCGCTCCCCTGGTTCTGGTGATGCTTGCCTTTATCTGGCTTTTGCTTCTCCGCTTACACCCCTGCAGTATCCCCAACCTGCCGCTCAAAATGAAGGGAAGCTTCAGCCGTCAGCCCAAAGCCTGCGTGCTCTATATAGTTTTCGGACTGACGATTTTGTTCTGGGTCACGGAGTCTGCGCACGGTGTCCCCAGCGGATTGATCGCTTTCATGCCGGTCGCGCTGCTTCCCGCTTTTGGCGTTATTGAGCAAAAAGATATTCGGTCCCTTCCCTGGGAAGTCCTTTGGCTCATGGCCGGAGGCATCGCCCTCGGCCTGGCTATGGACCAGACCGGCCTCGCCACGTGGATGGTCGAGCTGGTGCCTTGGGCAAACCTTGGGGTTTACGGAATCCTCGCCACATTTGCTCTGGTCGCCATTCTCTTGGCAACGTTTATCGCCAACACTGTCGCCGCGACCCTCCTGATTCCGATCATGATGACCTTGGTCAGTTCGGGCGTTGCCGAAGGTTTTGCAGTGCAAACGGCCGCGCTGACCGTCGCTCTCGGAGCCAGCCTTGGCATGTCCTTGCCCATATCCACTCCACCGAACGCCATCGCCATGAGCACCGGCTTGATCAATTCCGGGCAAATGATTCGTGCAGGTGCGGTGGTTGGGGTCGTGGGCTACCTTGTGGTTCTCCTCTCCGCCTTTCTCTTCTGGTCAAACTGGTTTTAAACACCGCAAGGTATCCTTCGCTCACAGATGGGACCATTCACTCGGTGCTTGGCATTCATCATCCGGAGCATTGACACCCCTCCCTTCAGCCGCAAGCCTTGCCGCCACGCTCATGGAAGAAGATACTTATACGCTCGAATTTGAAAAACCACTCCGCGAACTGCTGAAGCAGCTGGCGACCTTGCGCCAGCTGTCAACCGAGTCGAACGTTGACGTTGATTCGGAGATTGTCGGCATTGAGAAAAAAATCGAGCTCACCAAGCGCTCCATTTACGGCAACCTCACAGCGTGGCAACGCGTCCTGCTTTCCCGGCACCCAAAGCGTCCCTACTCGCTGGATTATATAAACGCAATCTTCACGGATTTTGAGGAACTGCACGGCGACCGGCGCTTCCGGGATGACGCTGCTATTGTAGGAGGTCCTGCCTTTCTTGAAGGAGAGCCCGTCATGGTCATCGGCCAGCAAAAAGGCCGCAACACGCGTGAAAATCTCCACCGTAATTTCGGTTGTCCCAATCCGGAGGGCTATC
This sequence comes from Puniceicoccaceae bacterium, assembly GCA_003567255.1. GTDB lineage: Bacteria > Verrucomicrobiota > Verrucomicrobiia > Opitutales > Coraliomargaritaceae > T3Sed10-183. The sequence continues at coordinate 10,309 of PWZW01000130.1, forward strand.
GCAAAGCCATGCGCTTGATGGAAATGGCGGAGAAGTTTGAGCTCCCGGTCGTTACCTTGATCGACACCCCGGGTGCGTATCCAGGCATCGGTGCGGAAGAACGCCACGTAGCCGAAGCGATTGCGGTGAACATCCGCGATATGAGTAATCTAAAAACCCCCATCATTACGATTGTGATTGGTGAGGGAGGCTCCGGAGGCGCTCTCGGCATGGCCGTTGCCGATGTTGTGATGATTTTGGAAAACGCTTACTATTCGGTTATTTCGCCGGAGGGATGCGCCGCTATTTTATGGAAGGATCGGGCCAACGCACCGCAAGCTGCCGAAGCGCTGAAATTCAGTCCTCCTGACCTGAAGCGCTTTGGAGTGGTCGATACCATTCTGGAAGAGCCCACGGGCGGCGCCCACCGCGATCCCGCGGCCCAAGCAGAGACCATCAAACAAGCACTCATCGCAACCCTCGCAAAGCTCCGCAAAAAATCGATGAAAAAGCTCCTCGATGATCGCTAC
>PWZW01000215.1 GCA_003567255.1 Puniceicoccaceae bacterium
TGCGATACGCTCTACCAGCGCACCATCGCACCATTTAAGGCATGTTTGAAAGATGCGGGGCTAAACGCCTCAGAGATCGGTGATCTCGTCCTCGTTGGTGGAATGACCCGCGCTCCAAAGGTCATTGAGATCGCCCACGATCTCACGGGCAAAGATCCTCACAAAGGAGTGAACCCCGACGAAGTGGTTGCCATCGGAGCGGCCATCCAAGGCGGCGTCTTACAAGGAGATGTTCGCGATGTCCTGCTTCTTGACGTTACTCCGCTCACGCTCGCAATCGAAACCGCAGGCGGTGTGGCTACACCCATGATCGAGCGTAACACGACGATCCCATCCAAGAAGAGCCAGACCTTCTCGACGTACGCAGATAACCAAACCGCAGTGGATGTGAAAGTCCTGCAGGGTGAACGCCCCATGGCGAATGACAATAAAATGCTCGGCAACTTCCGTCTTGAGGGCATTCCTGCAGCCGCAAGGGGCACTCCACAAATCGAGGTAACCTTCGATATCGACGCGAACGGTATCTTGAATGTGAGTGCCAAGGATCTGGGTACCAATAAGGAGCAAAAAATCACCATATCCGGCTCCTCAGGGTTGGATAAGGATGAGGTTGAGAAATTGAAGCGCGAAGCTGAAGCACACGCTGCTGAAGATGAAGCCCGGAAGGGTAAGGTTGAGGCACGTAACGAGCTCGACAACATTACCTACCAAGCCGAAAAACAGATCAAAGATCTTGGAGACAAGCTCCCTGCAGACAAAAAAGAGGCCGTCGAATCCGCCGTAGCGGAAGCGAAAAAAACGCTTGAAGATACCGATGCGGATGCCGAGGCCCTGAAGGCTGCCAAGGAAAAAATCACGACTGTCCTGCAATCATTTGCTCAGGACATGTACGCCCAAGCCGGTGGCGCAGAAGGTGCCTCCCCGGAAGGCGGCGCCTCAGACGGTCCACAGGCTGAATCGGCTGAAAATGCTCAAACCCAATCTGGAGAAGACGTCGTGGATGCTGATTTTGAGGTAGTCGACGATGATTCCAAGGAGGGCAAAAAGTAAGCCTCCAATCCTTTCGCTGGCTAAAACGAATATGTTTTAGCCAGCTCCAACATACGTAAATAAATCTTAAACCCGAATAATAAATATATGAAAATCAAACCATTAGGAGAACGTGTCCTCGTCCAACGAGTCGAGGAAGAAGAACAAGTCCGCGGAGGAATCATCATCCCGGATTCCGCCAAAGAAAAATCCCAGGAAGCAACCGTGATTGCACTTGGCACCGGTAAGAAGGACGACGCAGGTAAAGCCGTTCCCTTCGAAGTGAAAAAAGGCGATCGCGTCCTGATTTCTCAATACGGTGGAACTCCGGTAAAAATTGAAGGAGTGGAGTACATCCTCATTGAGGAAGATTCTATCCTCGGAATCGTTGGCTAAGCACTGGAGCCACAAACTAAAACAAAAACTTAAAGCACACACATATTATGGCTAAACAAATTCTATTTGATGAAGCAGCACGCAAGCGTGTCCTCAAGGGCGTAGAAACCCTTGCCCGCGCCGTGAAGGTGACCCTCGGGCCGAAAGGTCGCAATGTTCTGATCGACAAAAAATTCGGTTCCCCAACCGTTACCAAGGACGGTGTCACGGTTGCCAAGGAAATCGACCTCAAGGATCCTTTTGAAAACATGGGTGCACAGATGGTGCGCGAGGTGGCTTCCCGCACTTCCGACACCGCGGGTGACGGCACCACTACGGCTACCGTGCTTGCGGAAGCAATTTATCGCGAGGGCCTCAAGAACGTTGCTGCAGGTGCCAACCCTGTTTACCTCAAGCGTGGTATTGACAAAGCAGTTGCGGCCGCAGTTGAGGGCTTCGCCAAGCTGAGCAAAAAGGTCAGCGATCGCGAAGAAATCCGTCAGGTCGCCACCGTTTCCGCTAACTGGGACACCGAGATCGGTGAGATTATCGCTGATGCGATGGACAAGGTCGGCAAGGACGGCACCATCACCGTGGAAGAAGCCAAGTCGATCGAAACCACCCTCGACGTTGTCGAAGGTATGCAGTTCGACAAGGGCTACCTTAGCCCATACTTCTGCACCGACTCCGAAGCGATGGAAGTGTCCTTCGACGACGCTCATGTCCTGATCCACGAAAAGAAGATCAGCAGCCTGAACGAAATCCTTCCGCTGCTCCAAGCAGTTTCCAAGACCAACAAGCCACTCCTCATCATCGCCGAGGACATCGAAGGCGAAGCGCTTGCCGCCCTCGTGGTCAACAAGCTCCGTGGCACACTCAACGTCGCTGCTGTCAAAGCACCCGGCTTTGGTGATCGCCGCAAGGCCATGCTGGAAGATATCGCAGTGCTCACCGGTGGTCGTTGCATCACCGAGGATCTCGGCATCAAGCTTGAGAACGTCCAGGTCAGTGATCTCGGTAAGGCAAAGCGGATCAGCGTTACCAAAGAATCCACCACTATCGTGGAGGGTGCTGGTAAGGCCGCCGATATCCAGGGCCGCGTTAAGCAAATCCGCCGTCAGATCGAGGAAACCACTTCCGACTACGACAGCGAAAAGCTTCAGGAACGCCTTGCCAAGCTCGCTGGCGGTGTGGCCGTCATCAATGTGGGTGCCACAACTGAGCCGGAAATGAAGGAGAAGAAAGCACGCGTTGAGGACGCCCTTCACGCAACCCGCGCTGCCGTTGAAGAAGGTATCCTCCCAGGTGGTGGCGTTGCCCTCCTCCGCGCCGCAGGTGCGATCGAAAAATGCTCCGCAAGCCTCGAAGGTGACGAAGCCATCGGTGCCCTTATCGTGCGCCGTGCGATCGAAGCTCCCCTTCGCCAGCTCTGCACCAACGCGGGCATCGAAGGTTCCCTCGTGGTTGCTGAAGTCCTCAAGGGCAAAGGCACCAAGGGTTACAACGTCGCGACTGGCGAGTACGTCGACCTCCTCAAGGCTGGTGTCGTCGACCCAACCAAGGTCACCCGTACCGCGCTGCAAAACGCAGGGTCGGTCTCCGGCCTCCTCCTCACCACCGAATGCATGATTGCCGACGATCCTGACGAGAAGGAAGAAGGCGGCGGCGGTATGCCTGGTGGCATGGGCGGCATGGGTGGTATGGGCGGCATGATGTAAAGCCCGCAGGCCCACATCCCGATTTATACAATCTACCAAAGCCCCCGGCTCACGCCGGGGGCTTTTTTTGTGCCACGCCAAAGCGCGAAACCCCAGTCCTGTTACTGACGGGACAAGCATCCCTTCCCACAAAAACGCGAACAAACTGGAGGGTCATGCTCCCGAGACTGTTTCAAAAGTTCTTCGGCACACTCCGCATCGGGCTAGAGCGTATGCTGCATTATCTCTCATCTCTCGCAAACGTGCGACCCACCGCCGCAGCCTGCCTTGGATTGCGCACAGCCCTGCTGCCAAGCCCCCTGGATTCGCGTGGTCGCAGCAGGCTGCGAGGGAAAAAGCAGCAAGAGCTTGCCACAGTCCACGGTGCCTCCGGCACAAATCTTGTTTTTGAGACAGTTTCTCCCGCATGCCTGAGCACAGTGATCCAGCGGGTGGACGCGCTGCGTAACATTCAATGCGCACCGACAATCAACATCGCCAAGCAAAGGAGGAGTGACGCCCTCGTCGCTCTGCGGTGTAAAAGCGAACTCCATCTCCTTTCATCCACAGGCCTAAGCACCACAGGTGGACGCCCTCGTCCACCTTCCTTTGGCACCACACCAACGAGCCGCACCAGACCTATCGTAACCCACGCTGCCCCTTACAACGACGGCACCGCCGCCAACAACTTTTGCGTGTAGGGGTGCTGAGGATTTCGGTAAATCTCGCCCGCAGTGGCTTGCTCAACGACCTTCCCCTCCGTCATTACCAACACGTCATCACTGATGTGCTCAACAACCGCAAGGTCGTGGGCGATAAATAGGTAGGTCAATCCAAGCGATTCCTGCAGGTCTTGCAGCAAGTTCACAATCTGCGCCTGCACCGAGACATCCAAAGCACTCACCGGTTCATCACAGATAATAAAATCCGGCTCAACCGCGAGGGCCCGGGCGATGCCTATTCGCTGACGTTGCCCACCGCTAAACTGATGAGGATACCGATTTGCATGGTCGGGCGATAACCCCACTTGAGCCAAAAGCACGGAAACCCGCTCCCGCTTTTGCTCCTTCGTCCAACTCGGGAAGTGGATGCTTAAAGGTTCGGCGATGATACTGTACACCGACATCCGGGGATTCAGCGAATTGAAAGGATCCTGAAAAATGATCTGTATCTTTTTTCGGTACTCAAAAAATTCATTTGAGGACAGGCCAGAGATTTCCCTGCCTTCGTAAAATACTTGGCCCGAGGTGGGCTCCACCAAACGGGAAATTGCCCGACCACAAGTTGTTTTTCCACTCCCGCTTTCTCCCACCAATCCGACGGTCGTCCCCTTCTTAACCTTGAAAGAAACCCCGTCCACAGCCCGGACATAATCCGTCACCCGTTGCAAAATTCCCGTTTTTATCGGAAAATAAACTTTAAGGTCCTGAACTTCCAGAAGGGTGGGTTTGGTGGTTTCCTCGCTCATGTCTTTGTCTATTTGGTCTATTTGTGGGCCCTAGCCGTTTTGCTCTTGTGGCGCGGCGTTTTCTGCAGCCTCGAGCATTGCAGTATCAATGGTCACGAGGCGCCGTTGCTTCACGCCAAGACGCGGGATGCAACCAATCAATGCTTTGGTGTAAGGGTGCTGAGGATCGGAGATCACAGTATCGACGGGGCCACGTTCCACAATTTGACCACGGTACATTACCATGACCTCGTCGGCAAAACCTTTGACGATACCAAAGTTGTGAGTGATCAAAAGGATCGTCATCCCCAAACGTTCGCGCAAACTTTTCAATAACTCAATAATCTGGGCTTGTATGGTCACATCCAGTGCGGTGGTTGGTTCGTCAGCAATCAGCAATTTGGGTTCACAGGCGAGCGCCATGGCAATCATGACACGCTGTTGCATGCCACCGCTCATTTCATGAGGATACGCATCGTAGCGTTTGGCGGCATCGCGGATACCAACCATTTCCAAAAGCTCGACTCCCCTGCCCCGCGGATCATTTTTGTTAGACGCATGTAGCTTTATCGCCTCAGCAATCTGATACCCCACGGTGAACACAGGATTCAAAGATGCTGAGGGTTCTTGAAAGATGTAGGCAATTCCCCTACCGCGCAGCTTGCGCAGCTCTGCACGATCCATCTTTAAAACTTCCTTCCCTTGAAAATTTATATCCCCGGATACCCCACACACCGAAGGGGGTGGAAGTAAACGTGCCAACGCTAAGCAACTAACACTTTTTCCGCTTCCACTTTCTCCAACGATCGCGACAGTTTTCCCCTCTTGTATTTTAAAGTTGATACCCTTCACTGCCTCGGTCGATTCCTGGCCACTTTTAAAGGTTATTCGAAGGTCGGATACACTAAGAAGATCGCTCATGATAAATTTTAGGTCTTTGGTTGGATACGCTTAATGACTTAACGTGACTTCATTTTCGGATCTACAATATCGCGCAAAACATCCCCAAGTAGGTTGAAAGAAATCACCGTCAAGAATATGGCAAATCCGGGGGTTAGCAGCCACCAGAAATTCATAACCAGGACCTTCATGTCCTCCTGGGCTTGCTTAAGCATAAGTCCCCAAGAAGCCCCGGGCTCTTGAATACCCAAGCCGAGAAACGAGAGCGCGGCCTCACCAAGAATATATCCGGGAATACTCAAGGTCGCCGCGACCAAGAGGTAGCTGGTTAAGTTTGGTAAAAGATGTTTTACCAGAACCTTCATCGAGTTTTGCCCCATACTTTCCGCTGCGAGAACGTAAGCACGATTACGGATCGAAAGGGACATGCCACGAATAATTCGGGCCGTCCCCGCCCAACCAATGACCGAAAGGATGACAATGATCACAAAATACATCTCGGCCGCTTCAAAATACGGGGCCAGTGCGGAGCGCAAAGCCAGAAGTAAATACAGGCTGGGGATCGCCATTAAAAATTCAACTGCGCGCATCGATACAAAGTCTATTCTGCCGCCGTAGTATCCAGAGAGGCCTCCCACAAGAAAACCAATCACCATGGTGATCGTAATCCCAACCAGACCAATGCTCAGCGAAACTTGGGCACCGTGCAAAAGTCGAGTGAAGACGCACCGGCCCGTGGTGTCACTTCCCAATAAATAAACCCGCTCAAAAGCTGCCTCCTCTACCGGTAGATCACTGGTATCCAGCTGAAAAAACCGACGCTCCATCGGGATCAGCCCAAAGAGCTTATAGGCCGGCCCTTTTTCAAAGAAGCGCAGAGGCATCGACTCCCCTTCGATCGGTGCATAGTGCGCACGCATCGGATCCACCAAATGGTAACGCTGAACGCGAAACCCGCCATCTTCCCAAAAAACTTTGGTTGGCGGATGGTAAGTCTTTGTCAGGTTTGCAGTGCTTGGTGCGTACGGCGAAAGGAAGGGTGCAAAAAGTGCGCTTCCATACATTATGCCGAGGATCGCAAGTACGGTAAGGCCTAACGGGCGACGCTTGAGGTGCGGCCAGATATGTTGATAAAAAGAAGGCAGCCCAAAGCGTAGGATGAAGAGAAATAAAATACCGAACCCAATCCCTGCGGTCCATTTGATGCCCGTTTTCAAACCTTCGACGAAACCCGCTTCACCCAAAGGAAGGTAGCTAAGCAAATGGATGCAGATCATTGCCCCCACCCCAATCAAGGCAAACAAAAGCACAGTTGATTTTCTCGATCGACCACTCCCGGAACCACCTTTTGCACCGACGTCCTCAAGTTTAATTCGCGGGTCAGACCATGCTAGCAAGATGTCCGCAAACATGTTTCCTAGCATAAGCATAACGCAACCGACCACTACGCCCGCCATCACCACGTACTGATCAGAGGCCATGATGGAATCAAAAAGCAAACGGCCCAGCCCCGGGTAGTTCATGATATTTTCTACCAGAACGGCCCCCGACAATAAGGAGGAAAAGGCAAAACCCAGTGAGGTAATCAAGGGGTTAATGGCGTTCCGCAAAACGTGCTTAAACATGATCACCCGCTCGCGCAGCCCCTTCGCCCGGGCTGTCGTTGCAAACTCCGCTTGCATATAGTCTATGAAATTCGCCCGCAGAATGCGCATCATTCCGGCAACACTACCGATGCCCAAAACAATCGTCGGCAAGATCAAATGATGCGCCATGTCCAGAAGTCGCGCAGTTGGTCCGAGAAACTCCGCATCCAGCGAGGTCAATCCACCCGTGGGGAAGAGTCCCGTCACCGCAGCAAAATAGACCGCTAAGATGGCGAGAAAGAACTCGGGGATTGACAAAGCAAAGTAAGCGAAGAGCCCAGCCAAACGGTCAAAAATACTATCTTTATAGATGGCCGCAAGGACACCCAGCGGGATCGCTATACACCACGCAAAAGCGATTGAGGTGAAGGATAAAAGGACGGTAGCAAGGGCCCGCTGGCTGATCAGGTCAAACACCGGTATTTTGTAGACCAGCGATTCTCCAAAATTCAGGGTCAGGACATTGCCTAGCCATCTACCATACTGAACGTACCAAGGTTGGTCTAAGCCAAACTGCTCAGACATCATATCCACGGTCGCCCGGTCGACGTCCGGGCGCGCCCGCATTTGGTCAAGAAAATCCCCCGGAGCGAGGTACATTAAGAGGAAAACCAAGAAGGTGATCCCCAAGAGCATGGGAATCAGCGTTAAAACTCGTCTTACAAAAAATTGAAACATGCTTAATCGTCCGCTTGCGGTGTCCAAATTTCATCAATGTTCCAAAGCAGAGATCCCACGGGAGGGATTTGCACGTTACGCCAATGGTTCTTAACGCCAGTGTAGGTATTGGGTACGATGGTATAGATCATGGGTAACTCCTCGGAGAAGATTGCCTGCATTTCCTTGATCAATTCGACCCTGGCCTCCGGATCCATCTCTCGGTCAGAAGCCCGAATCACCTCATCAATCTTTGCCTCCCATTCCGTTGCCGGGGTTTCCTGAGAGGGATGCCAAACATGGTAGGTCCCCGAACTGAGGTAAAGCGCTTTGCCCCCGGAAGGATCCCCCCCACCGGTCCACCCGATGTAGCTCATCTCATAGTCGTAAGTGTTATCAATGCGCCGAAGCACCGAACCAAAATCCGCCATCGAAATGCCCATCCGGATTCCAATGGCGCGCAAATTTTCACTCATCGTCGTCGCCATCGCTGAGGCGCGCTGACTGCCGTCGTAGAGAAGCAAATCAAACTCGACCGGATTCCCTTTTGCGTCAAACAAACGGTCTCCCTCCATCACAAACCCGTGCTCCTTGAGTAGCTCAAGCGCGCTTTCCGGATCGTAGGCGTACTTCGCCACGTCGGGGTTGTACCAGCGGGTGTTTGCCGGGCTGATGACCGAATGGAGCTTTTCTGCCCGACCAAAGAAAACGCCGTCAATGATCCCCTGCCGGTCGAACGCGTGCATTATTGCCCTGCGGAAATCTCTATTCGTAAACCATTCAAGCTTATGAGGTTCGACAAACGGACGCCCATCCGGACGGCTTCCCGGATTTTGGTTGAACCAAAAAAAGCTAATTCCGGTATCGGGTCCACGATCGTGTACGGTGTAGTCAAAATCCTCAGCGCGATCCTCAACCCAAACTAAATCCGTCACGGGTATGCCTGCGGCATCGATTTGTCCGGTCGCAAAAAGCACTACTTGCGCGTTGGCCTCCTTTACAAAACTAAAAATCATGAAGTCCAGGTAGGGTAAACGTTGCCCTGCTTCATCGAAGCGCCAATAATGAGGGTTAGGTTCAAGAATCAGCCGCTCCGCAGGCTGAAACCGCCTAATCCGGAAAGGCCCCGTTCCAACAATCTTCTCCGGCTCGTTAATCGCGGTTTGAATGGTCCATTGGTTTTGCAAACTGCCGTCTTCCAAGGCTTCACCCAAAACGTGTTTGGGCATGATTTCGACGAATCCAATGTCGTTTAAGAACGGGGCGTAGACCTCGGCCATTCGGAAAAGCACGGTGTGTTCATCAACTTTCTCAAATTGAATGGGCTCTCCACCGATTGTGTATTGGCTAATGTACCGACTGGGATACCGGAAAGGTTTGAGTCCCGTCTCCGGATTTGGCTCCCCATCCGGGTCTCTCGCGAAAATCGCGGAAAAAGAGAAAATCACGTCGTCCGCGGTAAAAGGGGCACCATCACTCCAATTGATCTCACGCAACCGTAAGGTGTACTCCAAGCCGTCTTCGCTTACCTCCCAAGACTCCGCCAAGTCAGGCACCACGTCCCCGGTGAATGGATCCACCTTTGTTAGTCCATTGAAAATGAGCCCCGTCACCTGCCTTGTCCCGGCGTCTGCCGAAACTAAAAAGTTAAAGGTCTTTGGCTCCATGTTGGAGGCCATGATAAACCTTCCACCGTGAACCCCTATTTCACCGTCCATTATCTCAGCCCCCGGCGGCATCGGATAATCTCTGCGCTCCACACTGGATGGCTTTCCGCATCCACTCAAAAAAGGTAAACTCAAGGTGCATAGTGCGGTGAGCGAGATTCCGCGGATACAAAAATTCTTCATTAGCTTCCGATTCAAGGTGCTTCTTTAATAAGGTGATCACTCCAGCTAAAGCAATGGCTTTCGCGGATTATCGGCCAGGGAGTCATTTTTCTCAAAAGCCATGCCTCCGCTTGAAGCGCACGGCCCTCTATGTAAGCTCTCCCCATGGCAAATGAAAAAAACACCTCTCCCGTAGCAATCATCGCCGGTATTAGTGGCGGTATCGGAAAAGAAGTTGCACACCAACTTGAAAAAAAAGGCTTCCGGATTGCTGGCTACGGCCGAAGCTTGGAGAGGATGCGCGAGGCCGTCGACGGGTTGACTGATCCCATCCTGATCGAAGCGGATGCCACTGATTCAGAGGCCGTCAACCATGCTTTTTCAAAAATCCTCGAGGAAACGGGGCGGGTGGATGCCTTTGTCAATTGTGTTGGCTCCATCACCCTCAAGGGTGCCCATATGATCAGCGATGAGGAGTGGTATAACAGCATCAAGCTAAATTTGGACACTGCGTTTTTCGGCCTGCGGGCTGCCGTAAAGCCCATGCAAAAGGCCGGTGGCGGATCGATCGTCCTGATTTCGACAGTGGCCGCCTGCACCGGACTACCGGCACATGAGGCAGTCGCGGCCCCGAAAGCTGCCCTACACGGACTCGCCCATAGCGCAGCAGCCACTTATGCCAGCCGAGGCGTCCGCGTTAACGTAGTCGCGCCGGGTATGACAGAAACCGCCATGGCCAAGCCAATTCTTGGCTCAGAGCAAGCGCGGAAAATCAGCGAGGCCATGCATCCTTTGGGCCGCATTGGCCAAGCCGAAGAGGTCGCCGCCTTAATCACGCATCTCTTGTCTGACCAAGCCAGCTGGATCACCGGGCAAGTCTTCTCCATCGATGGCGGTCTCTCCACGATACACCCTCGCCCAAAAATCTAAGTACAGCGTTGAGCGTAAACGGATTCGAAGCCCTGCGCCCTTCTCTATGACTTGGTGCCCCCTCGATGGGCGCCGAGAGGGTGCGCCTGCCCCTCCTCCAAGCTTCCACCTGTAAGCCATCCAATGGAACACAAAAACATTGCGACCCTCTGGCTAATTAAAGCAGGCTTTGCGTGTGAATCATTTTCATGACGATCCTCTCTTTCATCGTTTGCACAAGCACGCAGATAAGCGACTTGTGTTCGATCCCGAAATTCCCAGAAGCA
>PWZW01000095.1 GCA_003567255.1 Puniceicoccaceae bacterium
AAGTGCTTACACCCTGATCCTATCGCTTTCGCTCCTTCCAGTTTTCCAACTCCCCCTCCTGCTTTTCCACCAAAAAATGGAGGTCACAAGCAACGATTACAAGTCAGCGCGACGGGGTCAAACGTAGAATTTAAATATTCAGGTGGAAAATGTTTAAATTCTATGTTTGACCCCTTTGCCGTTTTTGGCATCGAGCCATCTAAGTGTTACCGATGTCCTTGTGCTATCTGTTACCGATGTCTTTGTGTCGTACCCGCTTACGACCCTTTTGCTGTTCCGACCCTTTTGCTGTTCCGACCCTTTTGCTGTTCCGACCCTTTTGCTGTTCCATTTAGTCGCTTTTTTATATTTTAGCCGCCTTCTCGTCGGAGACATTTTGTCCAGTCACTGTTTTTCAGCAAAATTCTACGACCATTTTGGACGAAAATAGCCGTTTTTTCCGATGACAATTTGAGCAAAATTACGATGTCAAAAAAAGTGCTTACACCCTGATCCTATCGCTTTCGCTCCTTCCAGTTTTCCAACTCCCCCTCCTGCTTTTCCACCAAAAAATGGAGGTCACAAGCAACGATTACAAGAAATACACAAAACATAAGCAATGCGGCCATTACCCGGCTAATTTCTGGATTAAGCGCTACAATTACCAAAATTACAGCGCTAATGGGAAGTGAAATATAGCGTCGCCAACCAGCAACGTCTTCTAACATTCTGAATTTTTTTCGAAAAATAAAACTAACAATCAAAGCAAGCGCGAAAATTGAAAAATAGATTTCTTCACTGTAAACACTCAATGAAAAACCAACCCCAATGATCAAAGTGATCGACAGATTAACCACTTTCGCCGAGGGCGTTTTAATCAAATTTAGTTTTGCTCCTCGCATATCCACTTTTCGCATTTATTTAATGCTGCGGCGTTCTGCAAATATTCACCGACTGCATATGTAGCTGCAGCAACGGCCAATCCTAAAGGATGGGGATTACGCGGCTTAGGAGTAGCCGCATGCCCGGCAGCGTATCCACCTCCGCCAGCCGCAGCACTGACTGCACTACTACCACTCGTTTTTTTTGCACAATCCTTAGCGTCTAGGTGATTGTGATATTTCCAATATCGAACCATATCAAGCACGTTTCCATCATTACAACATTGAGGTGTCCCATATGCTTGTCCCTCTGCACGATACCAGTCGCCATCTTCCTCGTCTCCACAGCAAGACCAACCTCCTCTATTAGAATTTCTACGGCCCCCAGTTCTTTTCTGAGTGCCGCCACAACATTCTTTGCCAGACTCAAGCTCTTCATCGCCGCAGCACTCTGTTTGGCCCAACAGATCAAATTTGTTGACGCCGTCGTTACTAACAAAACCATAAAGATTCATTCCACCACGTTCCTCAATCGGATCCCTGGATGGCCACCTCCCCGTCTGCGGATCATAATATCTGAAGCCGTAGTAATACCAATCAAGATCGTCGACTAACGGCTTGGTGGAGAAGCCGTATTCGCCGACGAGTGAGCCCTCGATCACATTACCGAAGGGATCGTAGGCGACGGACATGGCGGTGCCACCACTGGAATTCAGCTTCTGCATGATGTTGCCGTTGGCGTCGTAGAGGGGGTAGAGGTTGCCCTCTTTGAGGAGGCCGCCGACGCCGCCAGCGCCCTGCATAGTACCAGAGAGGTCGAGACCCCAGAGGTAGGAAGAGTGAAGAGTGAATGATGAACTTCCAACGTCGAATGTGGCAATGCGGTTCCATCCGTCGTAGACGTAGAGTTCGACGTTGGTGCCGTCGTCTTTTTTGACGAGGCGGCCCTGGTAGTCGTATTCGAAGTCGATGGAGATGGTGCCGTTGTCGGCCTTGATCAGGCGGTTTTCGCCGTTCCATGAGTAAGTCCACGGGCCGCTAGAAATGAGGTTTCCGTCGAGATCGTGGACCGGGCTGACGCTGTCGATCGCGGTGTATTGATTGAGGGCGTTGGCGGTGTAATTCTGGCTGCCGTTAAAGTCGACGGTGGCTCCGGAGCGGTTGCCGATCATGTCGAAGGTGTAGCTGGGATTCCAGGAGGCGGCGGTTGTTTCGACGCTATTGCTGGATCCGATGACTTGGCCAAGGGCGTCGTAGCTGAAGGTGTCTGTGCTGCTGGTAATCGCACTTCCAAACTGGGCGCGTTCGGTGCGCTGACCGAGGGCGTTGTAGGTGTAGGCGTAGTTACTGACTACGCTGGTGCTGCCTACGGTGCGATTGTTCTCGATGTTCGTCATTGCGTTGCGGCCGGGCTCATACGAATAAGCGACAGTGTGCGCCGGACCGGTGACGGTTTCAAGTAGATTACGCGTATCGGCGAGATAACCGTAGGTGAACGTGTCGGTGCCGTCGGAGACGGTTTTTAGGTGCCGAAGGGGTCATTCCGTAAATCTTTGAATAAACTCATGATATTCCTTGGGAAGCGCTTTTTCTCGGGCCGAACTAAAGTATGTTTACCACGAACTCAAAAAAGTTGGTGCGGTCCCAGAAAAATTTCAATTTTTACGGAGTGGCCCATTTTGCTTTCCGTTGGCAGGGTCCCCACCCTGCGGAAGGCGGTAAGGTTTGGTTTTCATCTTGCTCAGCCAGTCACATACAAGGAAATCATAGAGACATCGCTTGTTCAGTCGCCCTGCTTACTGAATTCAATGGGCGCATCCAAATTGAAAGCGGTAGTGGATCGGCCAAGGGTTCACTGGGACAGCACCCCGGGGCAGGCGTGGTGTTGGAGTGTGCGGAGGCTGGGCGTGCTTGCGCGGGTAGTACGCATAGACATCGGAGAAAACCTTGCCGTTGGATCGGGTGCTACGACGCAATCCTGCAAAGTGGACAAACATGTCAAAGAACCGACCGAAAAACAGGGAGTCGGCGTCGCCTGTCCTGCCGTAGCTCTTGCGAAATAGGAAGAAGCTGAACAATCTGCATAATCTTCACCATCTGGCATACGCCATGTGCACACGCCTATGGTTGGCTTGTGGAGTCATCTCCATCTGCGGGGCGCGAGCGAGTGCGCGCGCCACAGTTCGCTGCTGGGCCGTCCGCGGGGCGCGAGCAAGTGCGCACGCTGTAGGGGGCCGCTTTACCCCTATGTGTGCGAACGCACGAGGGTGGCGACGTTTTCGATGTGGCGGGTTTGAGGGAAAAGGTCAAATGGCTGGATACTTTCGATAGTATAGCCGCCGTCCAAAAAGATGCGCAGGTCACGAGCTTGGGTAGCGGGGTCGCAGGACACGTAAACGATCCGCTTGGGCTGAAAGCTTAACAATTGATTTCGGAAGCTTTCATCACAGCCTTTTCGCGGCGGATCAATGATCACACTGGTGTCGGAACCATTCAGTTTGATTCGTTCAAAAATGGCGGCTGCATTATTCAGATGGAAACGAACGTTGCTGATATTGTTGAGCTCGGCGTTGACCTTGGCCCAACTGACCGAAGGCTCGCTGATCTCTACCCCGATGACCTCCTGAAAGTGTGTCGAGGCATGGAGGGCAAACAAGCCGCCACCACAGTACGCGTCGATCAGATTATTGACCCCAGCTCCCCTCGCCTTAGTGATGACATGCTCGACCATGGCGGGGAGGATGAAGGGGTTATTCTGAAAAAACTCACCCGCCTTGAATTGAAAGATAAGGTCGCCCACTTTTTCGGAGGCGACTGCCTTGGGATCGCTCACCACGCCTTCAAGAGCATCACGAAGCAACAAGGTTCCCCCGGAGCGGCGGCGTTTGGCACCGCCCGCCCGACGCGCTGCGGCCCGCGCGCTGGGTAGCTCTTCATTGATGGGGTCGGTGGCGATGGGACATTGGGCTACGTCAATCAGCGCACTGCGGGTTCCATATTTTAAAAACCCAATCGGTTGATCGCCGTTTTTGTCCGGCTTTTGGTAGTGCGGCGTGAGTTTGGAACGGTATCCATATACTTTGGGCGATGAAATCGGCGGAAGAACCGGGTGATCAATCCCTCCTATTTTTTCCATGAGCTCCTGCACATGCACTTGCTTCCATTCGAGTTGCGCGGGGTAAGCAATGTGCTGGTACTGACATCCACCACATTGCGTGTATAGCTTGCACTGCGGCTCCACTCGCTCCGCAGCCGGTTCCAGCACTTCCACTAGATCGGCGTCAGAGTAGTTTTTAAAATTCCGAAAAATGCGGGCGCGGACCTTTTCCCCGGGAATCACAAAAGGGACCATGACCACCCAGCCGTCGATCCGGCCGAGCCCGAGACCGAGGTTGGTCAAACTCTCAATCTTCACTTCGACCTCAGCATGGTAAGGGAATGGATCAGGAACAAAATTCTTGGGTGCAGTGAGCATGCCTCTCTGTTTGATACTAGACGGGTTAGGGCAACCAAAAAAAATTACTGGCTGATGCGGGTGATCGTAAAGCCGTCAGCCTCAAGCAGGCGGGCGATTGAGGTCTCCCCATAAAAATGCCCGGCCCCAATGGCGAAAAAGTGGCTGCGCTCCGGATGCTCGCGGAGCATCGTCCCAATCCGCTCAGCCATCACCCGATTGCGGTCGTAAAGTATGCTTTGGGTGAACTGTTCGTTGAGTTCCGGATCACTGAAGGACATTTCCTGCAAAAATTTCCCGAACGACTCGCTGTCGCCGCTCAAATACCAATCAATCATTTCGCGCATTTGATCGCGTCCGGTCTCCCACTTTTCCGTAAAAATTTTAAGGGTTTCTTCCAACATTTCGACTTGCTGCGCGAGCGTAAGGGCGTCGAAAACCGAGACTTGTTCTTCGATGGTTTCGAGACCTCCCACCAGCTTACCTTCCTGGACGGCACGGTTGTAGAGAGCTTCATCCAGGACTTTCTCGGTGGGGTATTTGAGCTGCTGCTCAAGGATGGGCAGGGAAGCAGACAGTGCCCAGATCTGCAAAATACCGAGCCCTTCCATACTCAACAATGGATTAATTCTCCGTAGCGTCTGATCGGCCCGGCGGTAGGTTTCCTCGCTTAAGATATCGCGCGCGTGCTGGCCTTGCGGTAGCATCATGAAGGGAACCGTTTTCGCTATATCCTCTGGCGCCATTGGCAATTCCGCGAAAAACGCATCGCTTTCAGTAAAAGCTTGCTCAACTGACGCCGGTAAATTCGTCACCTCCGGATTGGGCAGGTGAATGGTGCCAAAGATGTGCGACACGGCACCTTCCCCTTCTACTTTCCAGAGAAAGGGGGTACTGGCGAGACTGGCTTTGGCAAATAATAAGGTGCCGAGCAGGAGAAGGATCGAGATACGGGATGGGGAAACGTTCATAGGACCACCAAATCGCTTCCGCTGCTTTTGAGCAATCCGTAATTGAAGCTATCGGGGCAAGGAGCGGGGAATACCGAGAGGCTCTCAGTCGCTAGCCCACCCAAGCTTCCAGGGCTTGGCGAAAGCCCTGACTCCACTCTGTCGGCTGGTGGGTCTTCCCGGAGAGCTTACAGACCGTGCGTGATCCGGAACAATGGACGACCCCTTGAGGGTCGGAAAACTTAAATTGCATGGTCACCCCACCCGCCCGAATCCGCGATATGGTGTATTCAACCATGTATGGCCCCGGCTTGCGCACGGGCACCTTGAAGGCTGCATCAAGACTGTGGACGACCACGTAAATGTCCTCATCCCGCTCCGGATTAAAGTCCTCGACCCCGAGTAAACGTTCAAAAAATGCCTGCTGCGCACGTTCAAGGTGATGAAAGTACCGGGGATGATGAAGGACGCCGAGTGCATCGAGTTCATCGAAAAATATTTCAGTCTCAAAGGTAAATGGCTTTTTCTGCATGAGTCGAAAGTGACGGGCTTCCGCCGCATGTCAAAGTACCTAAGCGATCACCGTGCGCAGCGCCTCCGCAAACCGCGCAGGAACCGCGTCGAAGGAGCCATTGGTAAAGAATACAAAGAGGGTGTTTGCACAGGCTTTCTGGTCAAAATCAATCACCAGAGAGGTGAAGAGTTCCTCGTTGGTACGAAAGCTTGAGGCCTTATGTCCGCTACGTTTGAGCGCTTGAACCATGTTTTCGGTATTGAGTCGTTTATTTTCCGCAAGGGCCGCCCCCCGATGGACCGCTCCGAGGTAAACCGTGTCGGCGCTTTCAAAGGCCTCGGTGAAGGCCTCCTGAAAATGTTCGGATCTGGCGGTATTGCTCCTGGGTTCGAAACAAGCCACCAAGCGTGACTCCGGGTGGGCCGCGCGCAAAGCCCGAAGGGTGCCCGCAATGGCTGTCGGATGATGGCCAAAGTCCTCCAGGATACGGGTACTCCCGCGATCAAATAAAACATCCTGCCGTCGTCGCACGCCTTTAAAGTTTCCCAACTCATCGAGACAAAACCCGCTTGGGTCGACGGTGCCGCCACTACTGAGGGCCGCTGCCAAACTTGCCGCGGCGGCATTCATGGCGTTAAATTTCCCATACAAGCCCCATTGAATGTGCGCCCAGAGCTTACCTTTCCAGACCAGAGAGAAAGCCCCTCCAGAGGCGAGATCCGTATAATCGGAGATGACCAGGTCGTTCTGCGGTCCAAAACCAAAGGTGCAAACGTTGGTCCAGGGCACGGGTAACAGTGTTCGGAGGTTGGGGTCGTCTCCATTGACGACCGCATGGCCCGAACTCGGCATAATCCTCAAGAAATGCTGAAATGTGCGCTGGACGTCCTGAAGGTCGCGAAAAATATCCGCGTGATCGAATTCAAGATTATTGAGCACGGCCACGCGCGGGCGGTAGTGAATAAACTTACTCCGTTTATCAAAAAAGGCGGAGTCATATTCGTCCCCTTCGATCACAAAGGTTTCCCCCGCTCCCAACGCCGCCCCGGCGGGAAGGTCATGAGGCACACCCCCGATCAACCACCCGGGACCCTTACCCGCTTTTTCCAGGAGGTATGCGGTGATGCTTGAGGTCGTGGTTTTTCCATGGGTTCCGGTAACCACCACTGGACGTCGTTTGAGCAAAACCAGCTCGCCCAGCATCTGCGGCAGCGAAACGAAGGGAAATGCCTGGGTATCGAGCAGCCACTCAAGTTCCTCGTTTCCACGAGACATGGCATTGCCAACAACGACGCAATCCGGGGCGAGTTTTTGCAAGCGCTCCACCGAGAAGCCCTCATGGACAGGAATTCCTGAAGCGGCCAAAACATCGGACATGGGTGGGTAGACCCCCGAATCCGATCCGGAGACGCGGTGCCCCTGCTCACGTAAAAGCAGGGCCGCATTTCCCATTGCTGTGCCACAAATTCCCAGAAAGTAAATATGCATCGCTTAAAGGTTGTCTGTTGCTTTGCGGAGGAACTCAAGACGTAAGCAGAGAGATGATTGAATTTCAAATAGAGGAGGGTTGCATCTCACTTCCAGCGCCCTTAACTGGTGAGCATGAGTGTAAAATTCCTCCATACCCGTATCCGAGTCTCAGACATGGAAAAATCGATTGATTGGTACCAGCGCAGTTGCGGTTTTGAAGTGTTTAAGCGCAACGATAAGTCACCCGCTGGCAACCAGATCGTCCACCTCAAGCTCCCCGGCAACGCCCATATGCTGGAGCTCTGCTATTCGCCGGATTTTGAGGTCAAATTCCCTGAAGATCTCATGCATACCTGTATCGGCGTGGACGACATCATCGCCTACTGCCAGAAACTTGAGTATGATGGGTTTGAAATTTGGCCCGGCAATTGGCGGGATAAGTTTACCAATGACGATAAAAAGATGGCCTTCCTTACGGATCCAGACGGCTACGAACTAGAGATTTTGGAGAACTAAAGGGAGCGACTGGAGGGCATGCCTGGGCACGTCGCTTTAGCGCCATTCGTGTTTGGGATAGCGTCCCGCCAAATCTTTCCTGACGCTTGCGTAAGTTCGTTCCCAAAAACCATCCAGGTCCTCTGTCAATTGGACGGCTTTTCGGTTCGGTGCAAGGATCTCGATGATGAGTGGTACCTTTCCATTGGCCAGACGGAGGGTATCGCCAGGGACATCGTAAAGCTCCTGCACGGTCGCTGCGATACGTGCTCTCCCGTCTTCGTGGTAATGGATCGGGGTGGGACGCTTTCTGCGGGGGAGTTGCCATTCGGCCGGGGCCCACGCCTCGAGGTAGTAGCGCTGTTCTGGACTAATCCACTCCGAAACGACGGCAAAGACCTCGCGGTCCTTGATTTCCCGATAAGAAACCGCGCCCTCGCAGACTTGCTCCAAAAGGAGCAACCGCGCCTCCGCATCAATCCCTGAAATCTCAGACTCGGGACAATGGTGCGCCAGGAAATTGACCCGCGCAATCCACTGGTCAACGGCCTTGGTCCATTTTTTGAGCACCAACCGCCCCTCAAACACCTCTTTGGCAAGGAGCCCCGCAGCTTTGTGCGTCGGCCGTCCCCGCTCGGCCTGTTCCAGAACAAGTGAGCGAAAACGGCGCTCTTGTATCGAAATCACCTTACGCTGGGCGGAATCATAGTGCTCAATGTTTCCGGAAAAGAACTCGTTGGGGAATAAGGATTCGAGAAGCCTCGGGCTGACAGCGTGGGCCATGCCAAGCAGCACGGTAACGTCGCCACGAACCTCACGCTCCTCTTGTTCGCAAGCGATCAAGAGGTCGCCATCCACCACACTTTCCCGCCGAAGCTCGCCAACCTTTCCGGAAACGGTGCGGGCCCGCCGGGTACCCCGATCAATCCGCAGGGCGAGATGATCACTGAAGGCACACAAGAGGCACCGCCCCACCCGCTCCTCGAGGGACGACGAGCCGACCCCAGGGGCAACGGGCTCACTGGAAACCGCTGCGCCAGCACGTTCGAGCGTTTGGATGGTTTGCCGGGCAGCCAGCGCAGCCTGGCGAGCACCTGCCGCGTGGATGTTGAGCTCCTGACAACGCCCGAGATCGAAACGGAAGGATTCGGCAAGCTTGAGTGCCCTCAACTGCACCAAAAGATCGCTCACACCCTCTCCGTAAGCTTCCACTTCAGCCTCTTGAAGGGCGCGGTTGCCCCTTCCGGAAAAAGGACGATAGATGGGCCGACTCTCCAAAAGCGCGGCAATTTCGGCGCACTCCCGTAGGACGCCGAGCTTTGCACCCTCCACCAGCATGCGCGCGTAGCGCGGGTGCTGGGGTAAGCTCGCCATTTGCTTTCCCATCGGCGTCGCCTGCCCTGCTCCGTCGACGGCACCCAGCATCTGTAACTGCGCTTGCGCAAGCTCCACAGCTGACCCCGTTGGCCTTTCAAACCATGCTTCAACCGCTCCTGCATCAAAGGCGCGCCCGGCGGCAGTTAACAAGAGTGCCATCTCGGTGAGGTCGACCCGTAGAACCTCCGGGCAATCCTCAGCGGCGCGGGCGGCATGTTCCGCCTCACTCCAAAGCCGGTAAACCTGCCCGGGGCCGGTCCGCCCGGCGCGTCCGGCCCTCTGATCTGCGGAGGCCCGACTAATGGATTCCACCAAGAGGGAATTAATCCCCCGTTTGGAATCGTAACGGGCGATCCTCGCCAGTCCGCTGTCGATCACTACCCGAACCCCGTCAATGGTCAGCGAAGTTTCCGCAACGTTGGTGGAGACAATGATTTTGGGCTGGGAGGAAGGTCCCACCGCAGCGTCTTGTTGGTCCGGGCTAAGGCCACCGTGTAGGGCGTGAAGCTGGTATCCACGGGCGAAGGGAGCATTTTCTAAGGCACGCAGGGTGCGCCCGATCTCGTAGGCTCCGGGCATGAAGATGAGAATGTTCCCCTCGCACTGGTCGGCTTGGGCGCGTTTCAGCGCGGCGACCGCGCGTTCCCAAACCGGCGCGGTCTGATGCCCGATAGCCGCACCGGTGTATTCAATCGAAAGGGGGTACAGGCGTCCCTCTGCCCGTACTGCCAAGGCATTACCGAGGTAGCTGACGACCGGCTCCAGTGAAAAAGTTGCCGACATGACCACCAGGCGTAAGTCCGGACGCCGCTCCGCAATACAACGACGCACTTCGGAAAGGCTGAGGTCACTGAAAAGATTACGCTCGTGAAACTCATCAAAAACCACGGCTCCGACGCCTTTTAATTCCGGATCGGCGAGGATGCGCCTTAGCAAGATGGCCTCGGTGACAAAAACAATTCTGGTGGCGCGACTGGTTTTGTTGTCGAAACGAATTTGATACCCCACCTCATCTCCGAGCGCTACCGAGCGCTCAGCGGCTACCCTGTGGGCGAGCATACGGGCCGCTAGACGGCGCGGCTGAAGCACGATGATCTCCCCTTCCGCCAGGCCGCGGTCGAGAAGCATTTGCGGCACTTGAGTCGACTTCCCCGAACCAGTCGGCGCAGCCAAAACGATTTTTCCGCGGGCGCGCAGCCCCCTTTCGATCTCATCGGCGACCTCAAAAATGGGTAAACTTCCTGTACCTGAACTCTTTTGCACGTTCTTCATCCTACGCGCTGGCCGAAAGAAACAAGGCAAATACGAAGGCAACGCGGAGAATTCGGGGATTTGTGGAAAGTTCCCGCCCCTTTCACGGCCCACCGAGTACACCCGCCCGGTGATTGGTGGTTGCGATTATCAGGATAAGGATAAGATAGAGCTATGAACGATTTTGATACCGTGGAAGACGCCATCGCAGACATTGCTGCGGGAAAGCTCGTTATCGTAACAGATGACGAAGCCAGAGAAAACGAGGGAGACCTCGTGATGGCGGCCGCGAAGGCAACGCCGGAAACGGTTAACC
>PWZW01000061.1 GCA_003567255.1 Puniceicoccaceae bacterium
GGTGCACGGCGACTCAAGCTCACCTGGAGGAACTATGAGGATACCGGACGCGTCTATGAGACCCTCCGCGTCACCGACGGCACCCGCGCCGGGACTTGGACTCAGGCGCTCCGCCCACGCAACCTTGACCCGGAAAGCTTTACCGGTGGAGAAGCGGCCTTTTTCACTGCGCATCAATGGTTTTTCCTCCCCTTCCTCGCTGACCAAATCGGGGCCTGGACGTTCACCTACGAGGGAACGACACGTACCCTTGGCCGCGATGCCTACCTAGTCCGCGGCTATGGTCCTAAGGACACTCAAGCATGGTTCCACTTTGATAAAAAAACGTTTTTGGTAATCCGGCATGGTGGACTTGTACGCAGTGGAAACACACCCATTCCCCAGGATTATGCCGTCGCAACTTTTCAAAAGAGGGGCGGCGTTCATCTCCCCAACGGTTTCCACCTGATGACCGAAAAGGGCCGGTTTGGTTCGATCACTTTCGATAACATCGAGCTCAATCCAGAAATCAAGCCGTCCCTTTTTTCCGAGCCAGAACCTTCTTCAGAGGTTTGGTTGAGGCAGGCGCCGGAGTAAGGGCAAATGCCTAGCCAGTGCCAAGGCATCACCGCCTGAGGAGTCCCTCAAGGATGCGCACGCCGGTTTCGATCTCACTCGGACGCTCCTGCTCGCGCGCCGATGCCTCGCCATTGGAAGATTGCCCGGAACCGCTTCGACGCCCACCCGTCAGGGCACTCGTTGCCGCCCGCCAAAGCATATCCTGTATACTGCTGGCATCCGGGTTGCTGAGAGAACCACCCAGCCGAAGTTCCTGATTGCTCATCCGAAAACCATCGGCAGCGACTTCCTGCCTAACCAAGCCGAGCGTCCCCAAATGATTGGCCAAGGGCCCACGCGCACCCACATTGAGCGAGAGGAACATAGGCTGACGCAGCATTTCACCCCACGGGCCCGGGGCCACTCGGCCGTCTCCCTGGATGGACAGGTGCGGCCCGACAACCTCCAATGCGCTCAGCTCGACTTCACCGGTCTTCGAGCGCTGCAGGCGCAAATCAAAGTTATCGAAGGTAATGCGATTAAAATACGGTAAAGCGCCGGCCAACGCGTTCAACCCCTCGTTGTTGGTTGCGGCACCAAGCAGCCCGACGACTCCCATAGCCGTGCTGTTCCGAGGGCTTTCCAAATTGAGCACACTCAAAATCCCATCCGTGCCCTTGACCTCTATGGTGGCTTCTGCCTGATCGATCGCCTCGGGTAGGCTTTTGCCCTCCCCGTTCACCTCTACTTGCCCATGGAACAGACCACTGAAACGGGCACCATTTCCGGCAAAAACCGCCGGATTGATCCGCTCACCATCAAAGCTTGCGGCTACGTTATAATCACCCGTCCGCTCATCAAAACGAGCGGCTCCCGAACCCTTGAGGGCACCTTCTCCCAAACCGGCCGAAAACGAAACCAGCTCGGCGGCCGGCTCAGAAATGCGGATTTCACCCCGTACCGTATCCAAATGGCTGTTTGGGTTCAGAACCAAGCGATCCACCCGCAACCCCAAGGTGGCACGCAACCCACTCCATGGTGGCAAGGCCGCTGGCGCATCCAGCGCCGGTCTGGATGGTGCCGCTGGAGCTGTCGGGGAACTCGGCCGAGGAGGCATCCGGCGGTCTTGCGAAACGGACGCGGCTTCCGGTGTTTCGGCAAGCGCAGCCAGCGCCTGCACATCCTCCAGCCGAAGCATCCGCGAACTAAGCTGCCCACTCAAATCCATCACTTCAGCACCTGGCTTCAGCCGAAAAACCCCGGCCAAATCGCTCGCCGGCCCACCTGCGTTCGCTCCAAAGACCGTTTCAAACTCGATTTCACCGCGCCCGTCGGGTCGTTCGCGCAAACTGCCTTTGAGGTCCATTTTTTGCGCATTGCCTCCGGAGGTGGTGGCCATCAAACGGCGTACCTGTAGCTCCAGCTCAGCACGCTTGCCCAAGCCCTCAAAACTTGCTTGCCCATTCGCCTCACCGGTGAGCAGCGGTGCGGTTTGACCCGCCAGCACAGGTTGGCGGACGATCCCGGAGAGCGATAGGTTCCAAGCCAACTGGCCCTCCACTTCCTCCAAAACCGGCGCATAGGCGAGCATCGGCACCCGCACCGATCCCTCAATTTCGCCAAGCTTGCGCACGCCCTCCGCCATCGTCAGTCCTTTGAGAGCTAGGGTCAGCGCGTCTTCACCGAGCTCCGCCCCGAAGTTGAGGGCAAGGTCCAGATCCCGCAGGACGGGGTCACCATCAAGTACCAGTCCCAGTTGCCGCACCGACAACGGCTCTATCGTGGAGAGAGCAAACCGCCCATCCTTCACGCGCAAGGCCAAATGCCCGTTAATCCCACGATCAACAACCTCCAGCCCCTCTGGGAAAAAGGCTTTAAACAGCGACAAGCGGGCTTCCACAATCTGCAAATCAGCAAGGGTAGCCGTCGCCTCCGCCGCTTCAAATTGACCCGACGCCAGGTTGACTTTCAAGGCCTGGAGCAGCGCCATTCTCACAATCTCTTGATCGCTGTTCCCCACCGATAGCTCGGCGTTGGCAAGGTTGAACTGATCCCCCTGCAGACTTGCCTGTAAGCTCAGCTGCAAACGCTCAGCCGCTGCGGGCAGCTCACCCAAACGGCCAGCCAGCACCGGTTCACGGGCCAGGGCCTGTAACTGAGCCGAAAACCTCCCGAAAATTTCCGCACTTTCCTGAGTGAAGTCTCCCTCGATCAACAAACGACCCGACGCCAGCGCTACGTCCCCACCGCGCAGATCAAACCCGGGGATGCTGAAGCTGTACGGCCCGTCCGGATGCACCCGCCCATCCACAGCCGTGGTCACACGAATATCACGCAGGAGCGTTTCCTCACCACGAAGCGCGGACACTGGCCCCAGGGCTGTTTCGGCGAGGGTCAGCTGAAAACTCCCATCTGCCAAGCCCGCGACGGCGGCGCTGAAAGAAAGCGGCGCGCCCTCCAGCCTCAGGCCGTCAGGCATCAACGGATCCAGCCAGTTGGGCGCAAGCTCAGAGACGGAAATGACAAATAACTCCCCCTCTAAACTTTGAAGTGAATCCAGGCGCATGGGCTGAAACAAGCGGGCCTCCACCACCGGTCGGTCGTCCAAAAAGGCAACCAAATCAGCCGCGGACAGGAGGAAGCCGCCACCCTGTTCCTCCAAGCGTAATGCGCTCGATACCGCGAGTACCTCAAACCCCTCCAGCGCCTCAAGCAAGCGTCCCGGTTGCGCCAAGCGCAAATCAAAATTCTGCGAGATTAAAGGGCTTTCCCCAGCACCCGATCCAGCAAGTCCCAATTCAAGATTACCCCCTAACTCAAGCAATTGAAGCCCGCCCTCATCGCTCCCTTGCGCAGCGAAGGATTTTACAATTTTGCCCACGCCACCAGAGCCGGTTTGTCCAAGGAGGAGCGTGCCCGTGGCTTCCAGCTGTGGGAGCGCCTCCCCGAGTACACCGGGCGCGGTAACCTGCCGCACCGTCCAATTCAGGCTGCCCTCCGCACCGGGAGCGAAATCACCGCCGGATACCTCAAAGGCAAAGCGTCCGCCACTCGGCTCGCTGACCTCACCGTCAAGGTGCAGGCGCCCAAGGATGAAAGGCACTTCCACCGCGCGCAGCTCTTGAAAAATGTCGCCAAGCAAAGATTCCAGTTCCCGCTCTTCCACGGGCACCTCTGTCCCCACGACCTCCCGCTCGGCGGCGGCCGGCAGACGGACATCGATACCGAAGGCCTCCACAGAGTCCACATGCACGGTGTTGCCGAACACCAGGGGTCGGAGCTGATACCGAACCTTCAAATCCGGGACCGAAACACGCCCACCCTCCTCAAGCGGCATCCGCAGCCCCCGCAAATCCACGGCCGAAAATCCCGCTGAAACTTCCCTTAGCTCACTCCCCTCGGGCAAAACCTTGAGCAGGGCCCACCGCTGAAAACCACTGTTTAAAATCACTGCCAGGCCAAGGCCAAGCACCACGACACCGAGGACAAATAATCCGACGAAAAACAGCAGCAGTTTTTTCATAGTAAAGGTCTACCTTCTTTAGACTCACTTGTCTCGCCTTTGTGGCCCAAAATCTCAACTTTCTCACAAAAAATAAAGCCAGGCTATATTTTGTATCGGTTGAGGTGGTGTGTTTAGTGACGGGTGGTCTGTTTTACCATTGAAGGAGCGATTGACAGGACGGGGTCAGCGCGTGTTGATCAGTCATGGCTGAACCGGTGAGAATACAAAAGATTATTGCCGCCTCCGGACTTTGTTCGCGGCGGGAGGCAGAGCGTCTGATTGAGGAGGGTAAGGTGCGCTTGAATGGCAAGGTAGCCCAACTGGGCGACAAGGCCCTGCCTGCAGACCCTATTTTTGTGAACAACAAGCCGGTCATCCAAAAAGCAGAAGCCCCCATCACTCTGATCATGAACAAGCCGAAGGGATTCATCTGCTCAAACGAGGATCCTTTTCACGAAAAAACGGTTTTTGACCTGCTCTCCCCGGAGCTTGCCCGCCAACGCCTTTTTTGCGCCGGACGCCTTGATAAAGACAGTGAGGGGCTTTTGGTCATCACCAACGACGGGCAACTGGCGAACCAACTCACCCACCCTTCCCGTCAGATCGTCAAACGTTACCGCTTGGTCTTGAATAAGGCCTTCGACCATGGAGATATCCCGAGACTGCTGGAAGGCATCACGGTGGAGGGGGAGTTCCTCAAGGCGGAGAAGGTCATTCCCGCACCGAAGGGCGGGCCGGATGCAAAGATGCGCCTTGAGGTACACTTACACCACGGTAAAAAACGGGAGATTCGGCGGCTCTTCGAAGCCCATCGCTACTTTGTTAAAAAACTGGTCCGTTTCCAAATTGGCGGCATCGTCTTGAAACACCTGCCGAAGGGAGGGAGCCGCATTTTGACGGACAAGGAAATCAAGCTCCTGATGAGTTAGCCGCGCGCTTAGCCAAATAGAAAAAGCAGGTTCAGGCAGGCCAATAGGAAAAAAATTCCGGCCGAAAAAGGGCGCAGGCGATTCAACGAACGCAAGGTGATGGACTCAGGCACACGTGGAGCAAACACGACCGCGAGGAGCGCCAACTGAACCCACCAGAAGGCGGCACCCACCACGGCCCCCGCCCATAGGTCTGGCAAAAGCCGAAAATCCCCCGGGTAGCGCAAGTGAGTACCGACGGCGACGAAGACGGCTATCGTCAGCGGCAAACGGATCGGCATGGCGATCCCACGTATAAGGGTCAGGACAAAGATCGAGCGCAGGCTTCCCGTGGGCTCCAGAGCAAGCGACTGCGCACGGGGCGCTCCGAGGTAGCGATAAGCAATAAAACTCAGCACAAAAGCGGAAAACCCCTCCAAGAAGGTGCCCGCGACAGGTAATGACTCAAGCATCAGAAAGATGCCGGCGCCACCGACCAGAAACCAAAAGGCCTGCCCAAGGAGCAGCGCAAGGGAAACCACCAGGACGCCCGCCCGCTGGCCATGGGCGCCCAGCTTGGCAATCCGGATTGCCCCCGGAAGCAGAGTGACCGCGATAATAAAGCCCGCCTTTAAACCGAGCAGAAAAAACATCTATCGTTGGCTCCTGGTACCGCCTTTAAGTTGTTTCCGCAGGTGCTGAAGTCCGAGAACGGCACCGTGGATAAGCGCTGCGATCCAGAGCCAGTTCAAGCCGAGGGCAAGGAAGAGCAGGGTAAAGGCTGATACCCGGAGGAACAGCGCCAGCACGTCTTCCCGGCAAAGCGGAGCTGCAGCGATTAAAACAAAACAAAAACTGGCGAGGCCCATGGCTGCGCTTTCGTGGATGACCCCAAAACCCAGACCGAGCGCAAGGGCGGCGATTCCGGCGCCTTTTTGGCTTTGCTCAGCTATCGCGGCACTTTGTTTGGGCGCCACCCAGCCCCACACACAGAGTAAGACCGCGGCCAGCGCAAAGCTATCGAAGCGGTAAAGGTCGGGTAAGGCGCCGAAGATGCCGATCAGGCAGAGGACTGCACCGAGGCCGAGGCCGAGGGCGGGGGCGTAGCCGTTGGGCCAGCAACCCGCCCGAAGGGAGCGGAGGGGGCGCTCAAAAAAAGGCGCCACCGCCACCGCAAAAGTAATCAGGTAAAAGAAAACCGAGAGCAGCTGGAAGATCCGCAGATGAACGTCGGCCAGGTCGATCGGATAGTAGCGCGGTAGCGAAAAACCGTAGGCATGGATGGCAAAGAGCGCCGCGACTCCGGCACGCATCGCGGGCGCCGAAATTTGCCGCAACTGAGACGCCGTCGGCTGGGCGATCAGATAGCCAAAGCTCTGCAAAGCCTCAGCAAAAGCCTGCGCCGAGAAAACGCCTTTTTGCCAGCGCAGATGCAGGATCCCGCGATCCGCCTGAGCCTCCATCCGGACGGCCCCCTTTTGCCTTTCAAAAACCCGCTGAATTAACCAGACGCACCCGACGCAAGTGATCCCCTCGACGGCAAGCGCGCCCCCCGCCTGGGAGACTACCCCGCTTTCATCCTTTTTCGCCTCAGCTTCTGCCTGCCAACCCGAAAGCCACCCCCAATCTCTCTCTGCAAAGGGTTTTTCCCGTACCGGTTTGAGATGGGTGTTTTTCAACTGATAAAACTCGTCGAACCCTCCCGACTTGATCACCCCATAAACATGTTCACATCCAGAGCAGCAAAAATCGCCGCTCCCGGTACTCGGCGCGAAGGGAGTACCACAGTGCAGGCAGGTCTTGGATTCAGTCTTCGCAGCCATAGCTCAGTTTATCTTGCGGGATCCATGCGGTGCCTCAGCCAACCCAAACGTCGGGCTTAAACGAGGTCAAATCGCTCGATTCCCTTGCGGACGTCGGCGAGGAACGAAGCGGCACCGACGCCGTTCACCCAGCGATGGTCAAAAGTCAGGACCAGGGCCACGACTTCCTGGTAGGCGCCTTCTTTTTTCGGATCCGGCAGACGGTGGGGTGAACCAATGAAGAGGGTCGCGATTGACGGTGGCACCACGATCGGTATGGCCGAGCGCACGTTGTAGGGGCCCATGCTGGATATGGATATAGGCACCCGGTTTTTTCGATCCACATTGCCATCCCGAACCCGTCGGAGGGCCAGATTAAAGGCCTCCGGGAACGCTTCCCAGTCCAGCTTATTGGCCTCCTTCACCACGGCGGTTTCGAGGGCGTCGCCCTGGAGTGCCACGGCAACTCCGAGATCAAAGTGCTCCGGATCGTAGACCAGCTCATCCCCCCGAACAACCGAGGCGAAGCGCTCGTGTTTACGCATCGCCTCAAGCACGGCCCAAGCGGAAATGGCAGCCGTCGAAAGCGTGCCCCCCGGAGTCTTTTTACTCCGCAAGCGGGCATCACGTACCGCCTCCCAGCGGGCCGTCACCTCAATCGTTGCCGGAACGATGCCCTGAAGCTGCTGAACCGCTTCCCGCGAGAGCCCGGCGCGTCGCTTTTGACTTTCGTAATCCTGTGGCGCGGCCGTCTCACTGACCGGAGCTGCCTTAACTGACAAAGGCGCGGCCGCAGTTGAGGCGCCCGGCATCTTTCCACTGCGGCTGAGCACGACGATGGCTTCACCCACGCTCACTTCCGCGTCATCAGCGACCTTCCATTCGACCAACAGGCCGTCTTCGTCCACCTCGATGGGGAAGACGGCCTTATCCGTTTCCACCTCGCAGAGCGGATCATCGGCCTTTACCCAGTCGCCCACCTTTTTGTGAACGGTGACGATACGAGCGTTGCGGATCCCCTCTCCGAGGATGGGAACGGTCACCACTTTCAAGTCATCCTCGGCAACGGGCTCCGTTAGGGCAGTCTCGTCGGAGCTTGGCTCAACGGAAGTCTCCGGAGTGGTCAAGCTCGGCGCAGCAGGCGCACCCGCCGCTTCCAGGCGCTTCTCCAAGCCGATCGAAAGCACACGGTCGATCGCCGCCGAGACTCGGGCCGCATCGGGCAGCGCTGCGTATTCGTACACCGGATTAAACCCGACGTGCACATCTGCCTTGGAAACGAGGACCGGCGGGCTTTTCAGTGCCTCCAAAACCGCTTGCTCACCGCTTAACTCGGCGATGATCATTTGCCCGACGCTGCAACTGATATTATCCTCTTGAACGACGATCAATCGACCCGTTTTCAAGACCGACGCCTCGACCATTTTACGGTCCCAGGGAGCGATCGAACGCAAATCGATAAAGTCGACCGACAGCTTATCCCCGCGGGCCTCCAACTCCTCCTCAACCAACTCGAGGCAATTCCCCCACGCGACCAGCGTGAGCGCGTCCCCCTCGCGGACTCGTCGCGCAGTGCCCAAAGTAATCGGCTCGCAGACCTCCGGAATCTTTTGATTTGCCCACATTAAATGCTTGGGCAGGAGAACCAGCGTGGGGTCGCTGCCATGCAGGGC
Organism: Puniceicoccaceae bacterium; assembly: GCA_003567255.1. Lineage (GTDB taxonomy): Bacteria > Verrucomicrobiota > Verrucomicrobiia > Opitutales > Coraliomargaritaceae > T3Sed10-183. The sequence goes on from PWZW01000061.1 coordinate 8,426, forward strand.
GGCCCAGAACAGACCGGCCGCATCCTCCGGAGTCCCCGGCACCACGACCCGGAGCCCCGGGATATGAGCAAAGCCTCCCTCGCCGGACTGGCTATGCCAAAGCGCACCGCCCGGAAGGTAGCCCCCACAGGGAGCGTAAATCACCAGAGGACACTTCCAGTCGCCGAAGCTACGCCAGCGGAGCGTCGACATGTTCGTGACTAATTGATTCCAGCCGGGGTGGATAAAATCGACAAACTGAATTTCGAAGCACGGCCGCTTCCCGTAAGAGGCGAGGCCGACGGAAACACCCATAATCGTGCCCTCCGCGAGGGGTGAATTGACGACCCGGTCGGGCGCAGCGGTGGACAGCCCTTTGGTGAGGTTGAAGACCCCGCCTTTGGGATCAGCGATGTCTTCGCCGAAAAAGACGACGTCTTGCTTCTGATCGACCGCCGCGCGGAAGGTTTTATTAACTGCATCCAGAATCCGCGACTCTCCGCCGAGATCCACAGGGGGACGGACCGGCTCCGGCAAAGGCCCGTACATGTGCGTATCCAACTCCTCAGCCCGCGGATCCTCCGCTTTTCCAGCCCTTTGGTAGTCCGCACGGACTTCAGCTTTGACCTCCCCAGCGAGCGCCTCAATAGCCTCGGCACTCATCATTCCATCGTCGATCAAAGCTTTTTTAAAGCGCTCCAGGGGGTCCCGTTTCTGCAAGGAAGTCAGCTCATCCGCATCGCGGTACATTCGCTGATCGTCCGCACTGGAATGATTATGAAAACGTTCCACTGAGCACCAGAGAAAGGCAGGCCCACCCCCCTCGCGCATTTTCGCAATGGCCCGCTCCCCGGCCGCGGCCATGGCAAACACATCGGTGCCATCGACGCGCTCCCACTCGCTCTCCGCAAGCACGCCAAGGGCGAGAGGGTTGGTCTTATCGGTCGCGGTACTGATGGCGATCCGATTATCCTCCACCACGAAGAGGACCGGCAACTTACGCTCCTTGGCAAAGCAGACCGCCTCATAAAATTCGCCCTGGCGCGTGGCCGCCTCCCCGAGCGATGCAAATGCGATGGAGTCCTTCCGGTCCAGCTGCATCCCCCAGGCCGCACCGCACGCCGGCAGCAAGTGTGCACCGACGGGTGAGGGGTGACTCCAAATATTCAGGGACCGCTTACTGAAGTGCCCAGGTAGTTGGCGTCCGCCACTGGAAGCGGCCCGCTTCGCGTAAAAGATATGGGCAATGTCCATCGTCGACAGCCCGCGCTGGAGGACGAAGGCCCGGTCCCGGTAGTATGGAAAGGTGTAGTCATCCGGGCGCATCGAAAGCGCCAAAGCGGCCATTCCCTCATGCCCCATAGCGGCGATGTGGAACCAGCCTTTGCCCTGCCGAATCAAGCTCTGCTCGCGGAGGTCGCCCTCCCGACTCATGAGCATGGTGCGGAGCAGCCCACGGGCGGTGTCTAGATCAAACTGATAAACGGGTTCGGTGGAAGGAAGTGACATAGCGGTAGAAGGGAAGTAACCGTCTTTCTTAAAGCAAAAGGCTAGCCGTACCCGGTTCCTGCAAGCAAGGCAAAATCAGCTTACGAAAAAGGCTTGAAACGAAGTGCGGATAGAGGTGTCACAAGCTCAAGCGGGATTTTCCTCGCGAACGTTTTCATGCAGAGACAAACTTTTATGGATAAGCGATGAAATTATTTTACATATCCCTCGTTTGCGCACTCGCCATCACCCTTTCCGGAAACGAGGCCGAGCAAATTTTCCAGAATGCATTTGGAGAGACGGTTCCGCACGAAGCTGAGCCCAGTGCGCCTACCCCGGAGGGCATGGTTTGGATTCCAGGCGGAACCTTCAGTATGGGCGTGTCTGATCCCCGCGCCCTTCCCCGCGGAGGCAATGAAGCGATGCGGGATGCGCAACCCATCCATCGTGTGCGGGTAGACGGCTTTTGGATGGATAAAACTGCCGTAAC
>PWZW01000134.1 GCA_003567255.1 Puniceicoccaceae bacterium
GTGGCGGTCGACTCCAAGACTGTGGAAGTGGCGGCGATTGATGGCATTGTCGCCTCCGTAGACGCTCGCCGCATCGTTTTGACGAAGGACGGTGAACTCCCAGCCCGTTTCGAGCGCAATCCGAAGAGCGACCCGAAGAAGGACATTTACGTGTACGACTTGCGAAAGTTTATGCGCTCAAACGCGGGTACTTGCTTTAACCAAAAGCCGATCGTGGCCAAGGGACAGCCTGTAAAAAAGGGAGATGTGATTGCGGATGGTGCGGCAACCGAAGCAGGTGATCTCGCCGTCGGCCGCAATATCCTCGTCGCGTTCATGCCTTGGAACGGTTACAACTTTGAAGACGCGATCCTCATCAGTGAAAAGATGGTGAAGGACGATGTCCTCACCTCCGTCCACATCGAAGAGTTTGAGGTAACGGCGCGGGATACCAAGCTGGGGCCGGAAGAAATCACCCGGGATATCCCTAATGTTGGTGAAGAAGCCCTCAAGGATCTCAACCACGACGGAGTCATCCGCGTCGGTGCTGAGGTCAAGCCGGGCGACATCCTGGTGGGTAAAATCACCCCCAAGAGTGAAACAGAACTCGCACCGGAAGAAAAACTCCTTCGGGCAATCTTCGGTGAGAAGGCTGCGGACGTGAAGGACACCTCATTGATCGTACCCTCGGGTGTCCATGGTATCATCATGGACGTGAAGGTTTCGGCCCGTGTGGATGGAGAGCCCGAAAAACTCTCCGCCTCTGACCGTCGTCGGCAGATCAAGAAGATTAACGAGGAGTACCGTTCTCAATCAGACAAGCTCCGCGAAGATCTGACCGAAGCACTCTCCAATATCCTCCTTGGGGAGAAGATCCCGCTCGACGTTAAAAACGACGACACCGGAGAAACCATCATCCCCGCAAACCGCAAGATTACCAAAACCTTGCTCCGGCGCTTGGCAGCCGTTTCCAAGCACATCGAGATCGATCCTTCGCCAGTCCGCATTAAGATCATGGAAATCGTGAATGCCTACCAGTCCCGCTTTGATGAGCTGGACTATGAGCGTGAGCGCAAGATCGCGGCCGTTGAGCAAGGAGATGATATCGACCAGGGCGTCGTCAAAAGCGTCAAGGTTTACATTGCGAAACGCCGCAAGATTCAAGTGGGCGACAAGATGGCTGGACGTCATGGAAATAAGGGTGTGGTGGCAAAGATCGTGCCTGAAGAGGACATGCCTCACCTTCCGGACGGCACGCCTATTGAAATCTGCTTGAACCCGCTTGGGGTGCCTTCCCGAATGAACGTTGGGCAGGTCCTCGAAACTCACCTTGGGTGGGCCTGTAAAAAGCTTGGCCTCAAGATCGCCACTCCCGTCTTCGACGGTATCAGCGAAAAGAAGGTGCGTGAGTACTTGAAAGAAGCTAATTTACCTGAGTCTGGTAAGAGTATCCTCTTTGACGGCCGTACCGGTGAGCAACTCGACCAAGAGGTCGTGGTTGGTTACATGTACATGCTCAAATTGAATCACCTCGTTGCCAGTAAGATCCACGCCCGCGCGGTGGGTCCCTACAGCCTCATTACGCAGCAGCCGCTCGGTGGTAAGGCCCAGTACGGTGGCCAGCGTTTCGGAGAGATGGAGGTTTGGGCCCTCGAAGCTTACGGTGCGGCCTACACCCTGCAGGAACTCCTCACGGTGAAGTCTGATGACGTTGCCGGCCGGACACGCATCTACGAATCTCTCGTCAAGGGAGACAACACATTGCAAGCGGGAACGCCTCAGTCGTTCAACGTTTTGATGAAGGAAATTCAGAGCCTCTGCCTCGATGTGCGTCTTGGATCCGAGGGATCCACGACCATGGCGAGCAACACCGGCACCGAGTCCTAAGCCCTAGCCATTCATAACGTAAACCTTTATTGGAACTGTACACATGAGTAACGAAACATCCCGCGACGTAATGGGCTTCGACACCCTGAAATCTTTTGACCGCGTCAGCATTGCGGTGGCATCTCCCGACGCCATCCGCGAGTGGTCGAGAGGTGAGGTCAAAAACCCGGAAACAATTAACTACCGGACTTTCAAGCCCGAGCCCGGCGGCCTCTTCTGCCAACGCATTTTTGGTCCCGTTCGTGACTACGAGTGTGCTTGCGGAAAGTACAAGCGTATCAAATTCAAAGGCGTGATCTGTGACCGCTGCGGTGTGGAAGTGACCGTCTCCCGCGTCCGGCGCGAGCGCATGGGGCACATCGAACTGGCCGTTCCGGTTTCCCATATCTGGTTTTTGAAGAGTATGCCGAGCCGCTTGGGGCTTCTGCTCGACATCACCGCACGGAATCTCGAGCGCGTCATTTATTACGAGAATTATCTTGTGATTGATCCGGGTAAGACTCCGTTGGAAGAGCGCCAGTTGCTCACGGAGCAGGAGTATTTGCAGGCTCAGGATGAGTACGGTGAAGACTCCTTTGTGGCAAAGATGGGTGCCGGTGCGCTCAAAGAGTGCCTCGCCCAGATGGATTTAGAGAGTCTCGTCGCTGAACTTCATGAGCAAATGCACTCGACTCGGTCGAAGCAGATTAAAAAGAAGTTGTCGAAGCGCTTGAAAACCATTCAAGGATTCCTCGAATCAGGAACGCGTCCGGAGTGGATGGTCCTCGAGGTATTGCCGGTAATTCCGCCGGACCTTCGTCCACTGGTTCCCCTGGAAGGCGGCCGCTTTGCGACCTCCGATCTAAACGATCTCTACCGCCGGGTGATTAACCGGAACAACCGCTTGAAGAATCTGCTTCAGCTGAAGACCCCGGACGTCATCATCCACAACGAAAAGCGTATGCTGCAGGAGGCAGTGGATGCCCTGTTTGACAACGGCCGTCATGGCCGCGCCATCACGGGTGCCGGGAACCGTCCGCTCAAGTCTTTGAGCGACATGCTCAAAGGTAAGCAGGGACGTTTTCGTCAAAATCTACTGGGTAAACGGGTCGACTACTCCGGTCGTTCCGTCATCGTGATTGGTCCTGAGCTCAAGCTTAACCAGTGCGGTTTACCCAAAAAGATGGCGCTTGTGCTCTTTGAGCCATTTATCATCCGGCGTCTGAAAGAGCTCGGTTTCGTGCACACCGTTCGTGGGGCACGCAAGATGATCGAGAAGCAGTCACCTGAAGTGTGGGACATCCTTGAGGAAGTCACCAAGGGGCATCCCGTGCTCCTCAACCGTGCACCCACCTTGCACCGTCTGTCGATTCAAGCCTTCGAGCCTGTCTTGATTGAAGGTGATGCGATCCGTGTTCACCCATTGGTTTGTACAGCTTACAACGCCGACTTCGATGGTGACCAGATGGCGGTCCACGTGCCGCTCTCACTTGAGGCAGTGATGGAAGCGAAGACGCTGATGATGGCGACGCACAATATCTTCTCGCCCTCTAGCGGTAAGCCGATTTTGACACCATCCCAGGACATTGTTTTGGGTGCGTATTACCTCACCGTTGAGCCTCGTGACAAACCTGTGGAAGGTAAGCGCCTCCCTCTGATGGTATCTCATGAAGAGGTCTTGGCAGCTGAGCTGGACGGTGCCTTCAAAAAGCATGATTGGATTAACTTCATCAATCCTGATTACGGTAACCCAGACACCATTTACGGAAATCCTGACCGCAAGATTATCAAAACCACGGTTGGTCGTGTGATCTTCGACATGGTATGGCCAAAAGAACTCGGTTTCATCAACTTCTCCGTTCCAAAGGGTAAGTTGGGAGATTTGATTTTGGAAACGTACAAGGCTGTTGGTCGCGAGAAGACGGTCCTCGTACTTGATGCGTTGAAAGAGCTTGGTTTCCGGACTGCGATGATGGCGGGACTATCGATCGGGATCGACGACATGATCATTCCCGAGCGTAAGGTGGGCATCGTGAAAGCCGCCCGCAAGCGTATTGACGAAGTACAAAACCAGTACAAGAAGGGAATCATCACCGAAGGCGAACGTTACAATAAAACAATCGATATTTGGACAAACATCACGGACGACATTGCTAAGTGCGTGTACGAGGAACTCCAAAACAACGGCGGTCGTCCAGGGGTGAACCCGGTTTACCTCATGATGGACTCTGGTGCCCGCGGTAATAAACAGCAGGTGCGTCAGCTTTGTGGTACGCGTGGTTTGATGGCCAAGCCGTCTGGCGAGATTATTGAGCGTCCGATTCTTTCGTCCTTCCGCGAGGGCCTGAGTGTGCTTGAGTACTTCATTTCCACTCACGGCGCACGTAAGGGGCTTGCGGATACTGCTCTGAAAACCGCAGATGCGGGCTACCTTACCCGTAAGCTTTGCGACGTGGCCATGGACTGTATCATTGAGGAATACGATGATGGCCGCCGCGATGGTGTTTGGAAGGAAGCGATTTACGAAGGCGACGACGAGATCGTCAGCCTCTACGACCGTATCGTGGGCCGTTGCCCGGCACAGGATATCCGCAATCCACTCAACCCGGACGAAATTATTGTCAAAAATGGTACCGTCATCACGGAGGCACAAGGCAAGCAGATCGAAGAGGTGGGCATTACCCGCATCAAGATCATGTCTCCGCTGACCAGCCGTAAGAAGACAGGGATCACCGCGCTTGAGTACGGTATTAATCCGGCCTCTTCGCGGATGGTTGAGCGGGGTACTGCAATCGGTATTATTGCCGCGCAGTCTATTGGTGAGCCCGGTACTCAGCTCACGATGCGTACTTTCCACATTGGTGGTATTGCGAGCGGTGTGCTGAAGAATCCGGAAATTAAGGCGCGTGCCACGGGTAAGGTTCGCCACCGCGGACTCCGTATCGTTGAAACTGCGGAAGGTGCTCTTATTGCGCTAAACAAAACGGGTTCGGTGCAGATTTTGGACGATGAGGATCGCGAAATCGACAACTACAAAATTGTCGTGGGGTCACTCATCACCAAGGCCGACGGAGAAATCATTGAATCGGGCGAATCGCTTGCTATGTGGGATCCGCACAACGTACCGATTCTCTCCGAGCGTGCGGGGCGTATCAGTTTCCGTGAGTTGATTCCGGGCGTCACCGTGAAGCGAGATCTGGACGAAGCGTCCGGACGTATTGCTACCGTGGTCATCGAGCACAAAGACGACCTTAACCCGACCGTTGAAATCGTTGACGACACTGGCAAGCTCATCGCTGAATACGCGATCCCCACCGGTGCGCAAGTCGTCGTGAACGAAGGTGATGAGATCACTCCAGGTACACTCATTGCGAAAACTCCGCGCCAAGCTTCGAAGACTCAGGACATTACTGGGGGTCTTCCCCGGATTGCCGAACTGTTCGAAGCACGCCGTCCAAAAGAGGCTACCGAAATGGCCAAGATCGACGGTGTGGTTTCGCTCGACGGCACTTTGCGTGGCAAGAAGAAGCTTATCGTGACCGATTCAGAAACCGGTCAAGAGGAGCAGCACTTGATCCCACACGGTAAACACCTCGTGGTTCAGGTCGGCGACGTTGTCCACAAAGGCCAACACCTCACCGAAGGTGGAGCTGATCCGCACGAAATCCTTGAGATTCTCGGGCCGTCCAACGTTCAGGAGTATCTGCTTTCTGAGATTCAGAAGGTTTACCGTCTCCAGGGTGTGACCATTAGCGACAAGCACATTGAGGTGATCCTTAGCCAGATGCTGAAGAAGGTACGCATCACTGAACCGGGTGACTCCGACTTCTTCTGGGGAGAGCAGATTGATCGTCATACCTTCATGGATTCGAATGACGCCATTACTGAAGCTGGTGGACAACCAGCCGAAGGTGAGCCTGTCCTCCTTGGTATTACGAAGGCATCGCTTGAAACGGAGAGCTTCATCTCGGCGGCTTCCTTCCAAGAAACCACTCGCGTGCTCACTGAAGCGGCCACTCTTGGCAAGATCGACCACCTCAAGGGCTTCAAGGAAAATGTCATTATGGGTAATCTCATTCCTGCGGGCACCGGACTTCCGGCTTACCGCCGCTTGAAGATTAAGAATCTGACAGAAGATACGGCAACTGAGGGCGGCGCTGCCGATTCGGCCGTCCCCGCTGAAACCAGCGACGCTGTCTAAGCACATTCGGGATAGCTAATCCATTTAACCGCGGGGATTCTTTTGAGAATCCCCGCTTTTTTTTAATGGAGTGACTCCGTAGTTCTGAGGGCCAGGAGCTAGAAACGTAAAAAGTCAGGCGTCTTTGCGTTTACGCGGCTTAAACGCGCTATAGACCCCGGTCACGCTCAGGATGAGGAGTAGTCCCATGACAACGATGAGAATCGCGTCGCGTGTGGTGTTGCCCATAAAGTTCAGAAAATGGAACTTATGCAAATTCACAAAAATCGCGCTTTGCCGTCGGTTTTGAGGGGTGGAAAGGTGGCTCAGCGTGGCGGTGCTGGTTTCGATATGGTAGATCAAACCATCCGGATGTTCCGCAGAGGTTTGTCCGAAGCGATGGACGGGAAGCCGCCGGTTTAAAAATCCATAATCTTCGTCGAAGCGAGTAAGGAGGGCGTGGTGGTTGAGGATTTCGGGCGGCGTATTGCCCGGATGTGCCTTGGTGAGCAAATAGGCGGCGTAACTACGGTCACCATCGGGAATAGGTCCCCCCAACACCGCGTCAGTAGGAAAGTAATCAATTCGACCGGGCGTATGCAGGTCGCCTGCAATGCCTACTCTAAAATAGGCTGAACCCTTCATTTCAATCACGTTAAAAGCATAGATTGGCTGGTCGCCCAGCACCTGAAGGAGTTTTTCCAAAGGCTTGGCAAGTAACTGCGGTGGAATCTCTGAATTGCTCAGCGTTCTGGGTTCCTCAGTGGGACCAAATTTTACTAGAGTAACCAGAAAACCGCTTCCGGCAAAGCCGATCAGCGCTACAGAAAAAGCAACTCCAAGCCAGCGATGAATACGCAGGCCCCGGCTTGGCGCCGTTCCCCTCCTGAACCAAAGCAAGCCATATAGCCAGAGTCCGCTGAGACCGATCAGGAAGGTTAAAAGTGAAAACGTCGCAACGATCAACAGTCGTGTCCACGCCTCTTCCGAACCGAGAAAGGTCCACTTATGTCCGAAGGCAAAAAGGCGTAGATTCCATATGCGTAATCGATCATTGACTGCTGCCAAGCGGGCTCCCTCGGTATCTATGAAAAGTTCGATGCCATCCGGTCGATCAAAGCGAACTTTCTGAACGGGTAAGATGCGATTAATCCGGCTATATTCGGTGCTAAACGTTCGTACCGTTTCACTTTGTTGGACCTGGGCTTCGGGGTCTCCGAGAAAAGCTTTTGCCAATTCGGTGGCGTGACGGTGGACCCCATCCTCCAGAACTGCTCCCGTGCGCGCATTTATGTAGATCGGCTCGGGGTCCGCATCCGTTTGTATTCGGTAGTATGCTTCCGTATCCAAAATTGCGAGCCCCACCGCAGTTATGGGAGTACTTCCCAGGCGTGCCGAACTTTGGCTAGGGGTGATTTGCAGATGACTGGCTGGAATAGATGGTGAAGGGAGGAATCGGTGTGCGGTTTCCGGAGAAAAGAAGTGGCCCATGAGTGGGTGGGCGATCCCACTTAAGGTCCAGAGGAGCATGGGTAGCCCCAGGAGCAAGCCGAGCCATCGGTGAAGTTTATAGGCTTTTTTCATAGGATTATGGATTAGAAACCAAGGGATGCGCCGAGATAGAGCGCGCGTGGCTCTCCCGGGGAGAAGCTTCGGTTTGGCCCCAAGACGAGGGTGGCATCGTCGACGAGTGCTTGAGTGGCGATGTAGCGACGATCAAGCACATTGCGCAGTTCAGCATAGATGTGGAACCGCTCGTTGAAGGCGTAGTTTGCGCCGAAGTGAAGTAGGGTATAGCTGGGAAGTTCGGCGGTATTGGCATTGTCGATGGGGCGACTCCCGAAGACCCCCTGCAGGGTCGCCTCGAAGCTAAAGCGCTCTTCGAATGCAAAACTCAGCCGACTCGAGTAGGAGAATTCGGGAACGATCGGCAGGCGGTTATTGCCCCTTACCGGATCGTTGGCGAAGCGATTCTCAGTCCATGTGAAAACGTTCTGCCACCGTACTTGCCAGGCATCACTCGGGGAGGAGAAAATCTTATTCAGGTCGCTTTGTGTGCTGATTTCGATGCCCTGTTGGTGAGCGTCGGTATTTTCAATCTGTGCCACCGTGAGGGTCGGGGGTGTTACAAAAATGAAGCGATCTTTGATCTCGGAACGGTAGTAGCCAAGTTGCCAACGATGCGCACCGGCTTCACCGCGTGTACCGACTTCAATAGTACGCGCCCGCTGGGGTCGAATATTGTTTCCACTGGCAATGCTTCCAAAACGCGGCGCTTCGTAGCTCAGCGTATAATTGGCGTAGACTTCAAGCTCGGGCGCAAGCTGATGGCTCAGCCCTATGCGCGGCGCCCAGTCCCGGTACCGTTCATCGAAATCTTGGGTAGGATCTACGCGGTTTGTTTGGTGGCGGGTCGCGTCAATAAGTTGGGTTCCATACTCCAGACGGGTGTTTGCTGATAGCTCGGTTAATTGGCTGATTGAAAAAACGGTTTGGCTTGCCCGCTGATCCGTTCGGATATCAGCGCGGGGGAAGGGAAAGGTGAACACCGGTTGGGTGCCCCGTCGCTTACTTTCCGTGTAGGCAAAGTTGAGGCCAAGCCTTAGCCGATGCTCCATTCCACCGAGGGCGTAGTCACGCTCTGCCGATAGCTGAAAACCATAGTTTCGGTAAACATCATCGAAGCGAAAGTTAAAGGGCGGATTATTCACGGGATGATCAAACTCGGTCCGTCCTGCGAAAGCGCTGAAGGAGAAGCGGGCATCTTCGTTCTCAACGGAGTGTTGCCCCCCGAAGAGGAGGTCATCAATGTCTCGTCGCCACTCAATGGTCGGTTGAAGCGAAGCCCGAGGGTCGGCCTGTGCCTCTGCCCGGGTAAGCCCGCCGGGCAGCTCGAGGCGTCCCTCGCTGGCCAGAAGAAACAGGCGTGTTTCCCGTCGTTCATCATGCTGCCAACCAATCGTTGTATTGAGGGTCAAATCCCGGCGTTCACTGTTCTTTCGAAAACCGTCAGACCACTGGGCATTCAGTATGGCATAGGTATCCACTGTTTTTTCGGAGGAAACATAGCCACTTTCTAAACTTGCTCCGTAGGTTTGCCAGGAGCCGCCGTTGACTCTCAGTCGATTCCCCTCGCGTGTGTGTCCTGTTGGGCTTTTGAAATCAATGGCACCGCCGAGTTGGGCCGCACCGGTGTGAAAGGCGTTACCGCCCGGATAGGCGATCACTTGCTCAATCGCGGCCGGATCTATCGCCTGCGTCTCAAAACTACCGTCGGCACGGTTAAGCGGCAGACCGTTGTAGCGAATTTGGAGACCAGCACCTCCGAAACGATTTTGAAGTCCGGACCCGCGAATCGAGAGGCGGCTCTGCCGCCCACCCTCGCCGGACTGGGCGAAAACCCCGGGAATCAGATTGAGCACATTATCAAGGTTGGCTTGGTAAGCCGTCCGAATGCTGGGCAGTTCGATCAACTGAATGGAACCCACGGGCACGAGGTCCGCGCCTTCTAAGAAGAGGGGCGCGTTGACTTCAGTGTCAGCGAGTTGTTCCATCGGTCGGGAGGTGGACTCAACCGCCTGCGGAGGGCGGGTTTCGGAAGCGGAGATGCTTGAAATAAAGGCGAGGGAGAGAAGATATATTGGCTTGCTCATTGAGTCTTAGCGCAAAAGCACTGGAAAAATGGTAGGGAATGGATGCGCGGAATCCGCGCGCACAAGGGAACCTCAAAAAGGAGTGTCTTTTTGAGGCATTACGGTTGGTGGCCGCCGTCCAGGTTTCCTACGGGTAATGTGGTCATTCATCCACAGGCGAGTGCTGGGATGAAATCCTACAACCTACTATTGGCGTCCTTTTCGAGGTCGCGTTTGGAATAGAGGGCTAGGCGGCGGCAAGCGCCGCGCACTTGGGCGGTGGGGTGGTCCGTTGGCGGAACGCCGACGCGGGGGTGGGCTCTGCCGGATTGCGGTGCAAGGCTTGATTGGCCTTGTGTATGTTCAGGTTTTGGGTTCGTGCTTGCCCCAAGAGCAGGAGAAGCGGACGCCCTTGCTTTTCGAGCAGCCCGTCATTCGTTTGCTGACCTTGGATCTCCTGAACCGTCAGACAAAGTGAACAAGGATTTTTTCCGTTAAACGTCTTTTCAATCGCGACCACGACCGACCCCTCTTGGCTGTGGTCAAGCAACATGCCACCCCAGGCAACGATTTGGAGCAAAGCGACCGGACCCTGTAAGACAAACAGGAGTAGGAGGGCGA